>CAZKIR010000369.1:3541-4436 GCA_964552835.1 uncultured Bacteroidales bacterium | reverse complement strand
ATATAGGCCAGCCTTCTCCAATCCCCACCCAAAAGGGTATTTTCGCGTTCCGAGACCTGATTGGACTATCCCGTCAGAAAAAACAAGGATACGGTCTTCCCGTCGCGGGGAAAAAGAACACCATTTCAACACTTTCCCCGCGTTTTTCTCACTTTCCAACACGATTTCCTGCCAGTTTAGCTCGAGCAAGCTATTATTGCCCCGCAGCACGACAGCATCGGGGTTATCGTATTGCAGCACGCGCACTTCCCCGTTCACCTGGATATTGATAATGGTAAACGTGGCATAATTGATTTTCCGCTCGCTGCACTCGGGCAAGGTATTCATGATAACCTCGGCAATCTTGGGAAAATCCTTGTGCTCGATGGTAAAATTTTGTGCCATGGTGGCCGTGAGGGTGGCCAGCATGTTGGCTTTCACGCCATGCCCAAGGCCATCGGACAACACGGCCACGATGCGGTTTTCTTCTTTAACCCTTTTCGAAAGGAAAACATCCCCGCAAATGCGCTCATCCTCTTGGTTTCGCTGTTCTATTTTAACTTCGATATACATTTTACCCCTCTTTTTCCTCTTTCCGGCTGGTTTTATGAAACTCGATAATAGAATTGAGCATATGCTCGGTCTCGGAAGCCCCCTCGCCCAGCAAGAAGCCAATTTGTTGCACCATTTCCAGGTTCTTGTCAATAACTTCCGTAACCCGTCTTATTACCTCTTCTTTTTGAACCTCGGGCAAGAACATGTCGCGTACGATAGCCCCCACGATCTTGTTTTTCTTGATGGTAAAAATAGAAATATTCAGGAACTTATCCTCGAAATGCACGTCGCGGCTCATCACGTTCTCGTTGTTTTGCAACACGTAATTGAACAAGTTGTAAATATTGTACGGCAGCAGCGA
>CAZKIR010000369.1:0-3531 GCA_964552835.1 uncultured Bacteroidales bacterium | reverse complement strand
CTCGTCGATCGATTCGGCCTCCTCGCCCAGGATAGAAATAAAACGTTTGTTGGATTGGATGATCTTTAAATCCTTGTTCATTACTACCACGCCCGCCCTGAGCTTTTGGAGCATCAGATGCATGATCTCGGACGCCTCGTTCGCGGCTTCTTTTTCTTTTCTTGCTTTTTTCTCTGATTCCTTCAAGGCTTCCTGCGTGTTCGACAACTTCTCGTTGGTAGCCTTCAAGGTCTTGATATATTCCTGGCGGTTCCGCAAGTTATAAGTCACGCACATGTCGGTCTTGGCCAGGCCCTTGCCCACGGCTACCGCGAAATCGCGGCATGAATCGTACCCGCAAGACTGGCAGCTTACCTCGTCTGTTTCGGATTTCCGGCCAATAATTTTCAAAATTTCCTTGATTCTCTCCCGCGAGGGCATGGGCAAACGCTGGTCGTCGGTAGAGAATAGCCCCGACAGGTCCAGCTTATCAAACTTCAACAAATCTTCTTCCCAGCGAACCCGGTTAATCTTGGCCAGCCTACGGTTGGTATAACGGGTAACCAATTGCTTGCGGATATATTTCTTGCCTTTTTTCGAAGTGCCGGGCCCCATGATGCAGCCCTCGTTATAAAATAGGTTAAAATGTCTTTTGATAGAAGGCAAGTAATGTTCAAATTCTTCCACGGCATCCATCATGTTTTGTTTGCCATCGGCCGTGTAAACATTGCCAGTGAGCAGGTGCTCATCGAGCCCCGCGGCCTCAATAATACCATTGCTGATGGGATAAAGGGAGCCTTCGGCCCCGTGGGGCAGGTCAAAATCCGAGAATTCCAGGGTTTTTTCGTCAATATGCTTATCCGCGAACATGGCCCGTAGCTCGGTATAGGTAAGCACGGCATCCACCTTTGCCATCCCATCGTAACGGGTGGCTTCCTTCTTGGTGGCAATGCAGGGGCCAATAAACACGACCCGTGTATTGTCGCCATAAATTTGCCGGGCCACCTTGGCCGAGGCAATCATGGGCGAAACTATGGGCGCGAGGTTATCGACAAGCCCGGGATGGAATTTTTCAATGTAAAAAACCACGGCCGGGCAATTGGCAAAAATATAATGCTTGCCCTTGAAGTTTTCAACCAATTGCTTATAGGCCTTGGCCACCAGGTCTACCCCGAAAGAAACCTCCATCACGTGGTGGATGCCTAAAGCCTTGATCATCTCAACGAATTTACGGTAATCGGTTACATCATCAAACTCGGAAGCAATACTGGGATCGCATACGGCCACGATCTTGTCGCCACTTTCTGCCAAGGCTGCAACTTCCGGCTTGGAATCATAATACCGGATCGCGTTAGGGGTACAAGCGGCCAGGCAACTACCGCAACCAATGCAGCGGTTGTCCATGATCTCTGGATAGCTTTTGCCCGGCCTCACGATGATAGCCTTAACCGGGCACCCCCGCACGCAAGCATAGCACATTTGACAATCCTTCTTCTCGATATGTATCAACGCGTCATTTTTTTCCATTCTTTATCTTTCTTAAAAAAAGCCTGTTTCTTATTATACTTACGAAAGGGTGAAAGCAAGATCAAAACAAAACCTCCTTGCCATACCAAATTTTATGCCCGACATTCAACATTTTCATCCCCCGAAGGTATACCGAAAAGGGGCAACAAATACTGGTTACTGATTAATGAGGGACGAAACCTCAGTTTGGGGATATCCCCCTCACCACTCACCTCTACACATCCCCCCAAACGGGCAAGATGGGCACCAATTCTTAATGATAATGTTCCGTGAGGATATCAAGGATATTCATCTCGTCCACCCTCTTGTACACCGTACCGTTTACCTGCACGATAGGCCCTTCGCTGCATTGCCCGAAGCAATGCCCCCCGTGAAAAAATACCTTGTCCTCCAGGCCATGGTCTTCCAAAAATTTCTTTATCACCTTGATGGTTTTGTTGTTTCCCCGGGCAAAGCATGAGCTACCCAGGCAAATCACCAGTTCTTGTTGTTTTTGTTCGTGCATATTATCCTTATAACGAAATAATTTCAAAAATAACAAAATTTTGGGAGGAAAAAGGACGGGGAGTTTTTAGCTTGACGATATTATAATTGTTTTTCACGGAAGAGTGGGCCATCTCATTTTTGCCATCAAGGCCCAAAGCCACGAAGAAAACACTAAGCCTGTAAAAATTAAGCCTTTTACTTCACGAGGGATCAAGAGTTCTGAATTCATACCCGGTAAAAATAATTTACTCAAAACCAAGCTTTTCAGTAACTTAACCATTTGATAAATATCATTTTGTATAACAATCCCGTCCATTTTTCGTTAAAATAATGTGATGTTAATCATTTAACATTGTTTGTGAAATAACAATAACTTTGCTTATATTTGTCACAAGCCAATGGCTTGATTTATTGATTTTACGAAAAATATGCCCGCTGAAATCGAAAACATATTAAACCAGTACCCGGATGCCAACCGGGAAGATGTTTTGCCCATCTTGCAAAATATACAAGATCAGTATGGCTATATCCCCGAGGAAGCGATCATCGGCATGGGAAAACATTTTAACCTGCCCACGAGCAAAATCTATGGCCTGGCCACTTTTTACAACCTGTTCAGCTTTACCCCCCGGGGAAAATTCCATATCGAGGTATGCACCGGCACGAGTTGCCACCTGGAAGGGGCAGCCAATATAGTGAAAGCTTTCGAGAAGCAACTAGAGATACAAGCCGGGGGGACTACCCGGGACAAGCTTTTTAGCCTGGATACGGTGCCTTGCCTGGGCGGCTGCCAAAAAGCCCCGGTTATCGCGGTAAACGGTACCTATTACCAGCCAGTGGACGAGAAAAAAATAAAAGAAATCATTACCCATTGCCGGGAAATGGCGGAGGAAAAAAATGACACATGATACTTGGCAACATACCCGGGAGTTTTTATTAGAACATGTTTTGAACAGCCCCGATACGGTGCCCGCTGGCGATGTAAAAGAAACCCTTGCCAAGCTCAGCGGGGAACGCATAGATGGGCCCCGCGTGTACCTCAGTTATGGTACCAACAGCATCGTGAGCGGGGCCGGTGCCCTTGAACAGGCCCTGGATGAATACCTGGAAGGGGAAAATAAAAAAATTCACCGTTCCATTACCGGCAGCCTGGGTTATTTCATGGCCGAACCTGCCATGACAGTGCAACTACCCGGGAAATGCCGGGTAGTTTTTCAGAAAGTGGCCCCTGGCGATGTAAAAGATATCCTTGACGGGATGTTAAGCATGGTGGTACCCGAAGAACACTTGCTAGGGCAAATCCGCAACGGTTATACCGAACCATGGGACAACGTCCCTTTTCTCGGGGACCTGGATTTTTTTCATGTACAACGAAAAGTCGTTACCCGGAACTGTGGCATCATCAATCCGGGCAATATCTACCAGTATATCGCCCGGGGCGGTTTCAAGCCTTACTACCAAACCCTGCGAAAACACACCCAAATGGAAGTCTGCGACCTTATTGAAACAAGCGGCTTGCGGGGGCGGGGCGGGGCCGGT
>CAZKIR010000368.1:0-4453 GCA_964552835.1 uncultured Bacteroidales bacterium | reverse complement strand
TGGCAGGGTGTCGTTCACGGTATAGGCCTCTTGTATTCCAAAATCAACCGTATCGATATCGAAAGCAATTTCCGGGGCAGTTGTAATAAAGAATTCATAAGCGCCCATGTCAATAGCGCTGCCTTCTATTCGTGGGTTTCCATTGAGATCGGTATCTCCATAGAGGCTGTCGAGGGTGAAATCCGGTTTCCCTGCATCAATGCAAGCAGAAGTATCCATCAACCTAAGGTCGAGGCCGGCCTCACTGGTATCAACCCAAGCGGGAAAGGTATCAATAACATGAGTTCCTTTATCCCAATGGTACTTTTGAATAATCGAGTAATCTACATTAATGGTCCCATAACTACTGGAAGTGTCTAACGGGTTTGATGTAAAATCGCCATAAACGATGGAGTTTTTACAGTTAATGACAGCGCCATTTACCGGCATATCATAAGCATAAAGAACGTCAAAATCAGTTCCGGAAGCATTAAACAGGGTGTTGTTGTAAAAATCAAGTATAGCTGCTTGTGAGGCCCCCGGATTATTTTGGACATCAAATTTATTGAATACGCCAGAATAACCAGGCGGAAAATAAATTTCATTGTTCATGAAATCAACTTTTCCACTTCCATTAATAACAACTTGATCCGGCCCTTTAAACTTATTGTGGCTGGCCACGACCGTTCCCGCGTTGGTTTGATCAAGCTGAATGGCAGAAAAATATTCTGCCTTAGAATTCATGATGGCCAGCGTATCATTAGTACCCAGGTATACATTGGCCAACAAAGAATTGGACGCGGAATAATTGATGAAATCGCAACGGGAGACAGTAAGGGGCGAATTGTATACTTCCAAGGCCTCGTAGGTGGACGACACGCCACTTTCAATAATAAATTGGCAATGGCTTATGGTGGAGGTGTCCGATTCAGCCGATACCCCAAAATTACTGTCTTTCATGTTAAAAGTACAGGAATCAATAACAGATCTCGACTTGTAAAGGTCGAGCAGCCTAAAGCCCTCGAATTCACCATGAAAATCCGTGTGCTTGATTTCGATGTCCACGCTGTCTATTTCTATCCCAATTCCCTCGGATGACATGCCCGCGTTAAAATACACGTGGTGTAAACGAGAATTGGCCGAGGAACCTGGCATAAATTTTATTCCTGCCCAACCATAATTGGTATCAGATGGGATAAATTTCACGCTATCCACGGAAGTGCCATTTGCCTGAAGCTCGCCATGGACGTATATTGGAACAAGATGCCCGGCCAGGTCATCATCGTACACGATCACGCTAACACCGGGGTCAATGATCAAGGTGGCACCATTGTCAATCCATAAGGAGTCTGTTACATAAACGGTGTCGATATTCCAGCTGGTATTGGTTGTAATATGCCCCGAGGCATACAACACGGTGGGTTCGCCCTGGAACTCGTAAGCGCCCATGTCAACAATATCTGTTAAGCCATCGTAAACCCGGGGATTAGCTGCCAAATCCACTGCTGTTAAAATGCTGTCCACGGTAAAATCCTCTTTACCCCCGTTAATACAGGGAGAAATAGACCTCAGGTCAAAATCTAAACTAGTTGCGGAGGTGTCAACGAACTCGGGATAAATATCCATGTTGCCCACGCCATTGTCCACGTATGATGGAAAGTTTGAATAGTCAATTTTCAAATCGGTGTTCCCGCTTGTATTGATTGGAGTATTTCCAAACCCCCAGATAATGGAGTTCTTGCAATTCAGGACCGGTTGCTTCCCGGCCGATTCATACAATTCCATCCAAAAATCAGCGTAAGACGGGTTCGCCATGTAAGCCGTGTTGTTATAGAAATTCAATACCCCGCTCCGGCTTCCAAGGTTCCCGTCATCACTCACGTACACGTGGGTAGAGGGGGTACTGTTCTTGTCATAAACCACGAGATTATTGGTAAAATACATGGTATCGGCCGCAACTTCAATAATCCGATCGTTAACAGAAAAAAATTGATTGTTTATCATGTAAACCGGCCCATCGTTGTAAGAACTAAGTTGAAATGTTAGGGAAGTATGTTTGAAAACTGAATTTTGAATAAGGACGGTATCCGTATCTTGATTGGTAAATGAACTGTTTGGCCCGGTGTACATTTCTTCCACGTCATCAAATTCACAACTATCAATGGTCAAAGAAGAAGAATCCACCCTGAACAAGCCATACGGAACCGAGCCCTCACCATTGTTATCGTATTTAAACGTGCAATTTTTAAAAAGAATATCCGAGCTATTTTTTATATGGAATGAATTCAACAAGCTATAATCAAAGGTTTGATTGATGAATGACTGGTTAGAGTTGTCCAGTAAAACACCCCCTTCGGTGGCTACGACGGTATTGTGGTTATAATTTATATGTATCCCGTGCAAAGCCAGGGTAGGTTCCATGCCCATGTAATAATTATCAAGATAAGCATACTCCAGGCTTGAAGTAGAATCCGCACTGCTTTCGAAATGTAAGCCGCCCCAAACATTCCATTCATCCGTGCATTGAAACCTGATGGTATCCGTTTCTGTACCGATGGCTTCCAGGTAACCATGGACCAAGATCGGGAATACGCTCGATTGCGCGTTGTAAGGTTTCACGGCCACGACCACGCCAGGTTTAATAATCAAGGTATCCATCACGAAAAGGGTATCATGCACGTACACGGTGTCCGCATCCCATACCACTGTTCCATATATATACCCGGAATCGGCCATGGTCCTGTTCTCGTAAGCCCCGATATCCAGGGTGTCATTAAATAGCCGTGCCCTACCAGACAAGTCAGTATCAACGCCCAGGCTATCCAGCGTCCAATCATTTTTACCGGCATTTATACAAGGGGAATTAAATTGCAAACCATACTTATTATTTGGCCCATCAATAAAACCAGGTACCTGATCCATTGTATTGTTCGCGGTTCCCGTGTAGGTAACCCCATTGCTCAGCCCAAAATCTACTGTCCCTCCTTCAATATTGTTATTGTAGATATCGGGATCCGACAGATCGTCGAAAAAATGGACCTGATAGCCGGCCCCGGCAGAGTTATAATACAAAATGTTATTATACAAGGGCGCATTGCAATTGTCATAATACCCCACGCCCCCGGCCGTGTCGGCCCAGTTGTACACGATGGTGTTATTGGCCAGGCGGCCCTCCACGTTGGTGGCCATCAGGATAGCCCCGCCATACATGGCATTGTTGTCATAAAACAAGTTATTTCTAACTTCGGGGTTTGATTCAACACGGATATACACGGCACCGCCAGAGCTCTCGGAAGCCTTGTTATGATGGAAGGTATTCAATTGAATGGTTGGGTTGGACGTATCACTTACCATGATAGCCCCCCCGCCGCCATAATAATCAGAAAAACAAGTATTATAATAAAAACGATTGCTTGAAATTAACGGGCTCGCGTTGTCGGTAATAAACAACGCACCGCCGCCCGACATGGCCCAGTTTTCACGGAAACAGGAACGGGTAATCGCGGTCTCTGGGCTTCCCACGATGAACATGGCCCCGCCAACATCTTCCCCTTGTCCGGTACCTTTGGCTTTTCCATATTGAAAGATACAGTATTCAAATAAAGAAGAATCATTGGCTGGATCAATATCAAACAACTGGATACCGGCCCATCCACCATTGGTAGCAGAGGTATCGGTAAAACCTGTTGTATCGTTAACCGAGAAAATGATGGAATCGCCCTCGCCCCCTTTGGCTTGAAGGGCCCCGTATACATCTATCCCGTAAAATCCCTGGAACTGCACGTATACCCCGGGATCAATGGTAAGGGTGGCCCCGTTGGCCACTTCTATATTTCCATCTACCTGGATAAGATCATCGCTCCAAATGGTGTCCGAGGTAATGGTATACCCGTTAATCCCGGAAATAGAAATAGCTTCATCGGCCCCGATGTGGTATTTTACGCGGGTGGTCCCGTCAATGTCTTTATTCACGGTTCCCAGTTTCTCGCCTATTACCCCTGCATCCGCTTCTAAATGCAAATCAGTAAGGGAAGCGTACATGGGATCTTGATTATAGGAGTTAAAATCATCGTTCAGCTCGTTTTGCCAATCCGACAAAGTTTTATGGGATGTAGAGTATACACTGCCAATGTAATTATTATCGTAATCCCCGACAAGATAAATGTTGTGATCGATGGTGGAAAAAGGTTGGTAAGAATCCCCGTGCATCGCGTAGCCAATGGTATTGGTAGCGGAAGTCCCGCTTTTCTTGCCCAGGCTGTTCTGAACAATATTGTTCCTGAAATCCAGGAAATCATCGCTTCCATAGGCCAGTACGCCAATAGAATAATCACCGTTGGTATTCAGGCTGCTGGAATCGTTCGGGGTAAGGTAGATGGAATTATGGTATGCTTTCACATCATCTTCTATACCAGAAAAAGGATAGTATAAAACCATCCCGCAAGGGCGTTCGTCAATAGTAGGGCTCCCGCCC
>CAZKIR010000367.1:0-4463 GCA_964552835.1 uncultured Bacteroidales bacterium | reverse complement strand
CTTCTTTTAATTCCCTTTTGGCAGCGACAAGGGGTTCTTCCTCGTCGGTGAACTCGCCTTTCGGGATGGACCAGGAGTGGTTGTCTTTGTTTGCCCAGAAAGGACCGCCAGGATGTACTAGAAATACTTCAATTTTATTTTTTTTCCTGTATATCAGGATACCTGCACTTTTTTTTGCCATTTTTCCTGTATTTTTTAAAGAAACACAAAAATAGTTAGTTTTTGTCCATATTACCATGTGTTTGATTTAAAATTAACTTTTTACTACTGAATTCGTGATAGAACCATTTATTGAAATAGCCGTAAAGGTTAGTGATGGAGAGCACTGTTACAAATATTGAATGGTTCGCGCTTTTCACGGGCATCTTGGGTGGCCTTGCCATCTTTTTATATGGCCTTTTCCTAATGAGCGATGGCTTGCAGCAAGCCTCCGGGAACAAGTTACGGACCCTTATCAGGCGGTTTACGAAAAACCGTTTCGCGGCGTTTTTTACCGGTGTTTTTACCACCGGCCTGGTGCAAAGCAGCAGCGCCGTGTCGGTTATCACGATTAGCCTGGTGCAGGCCGGTTTGCTTAGTTTTTCCCGTTCCTTTGGCATCTTGTTGGGCGCTAAGGTGGGCACCACTATTACCGCGCAAGTTATCGCGTTCGAGATAACGGATTACGCCTTGTTGTTTATCGCGTTGGGTTTTTTCGTGAAAATTATGGCACGGAAACCGGTATTAAAAAGTGCGGCAAGCGCCATGATGGGGTTTGGCCTCTTGTTTTTTGGCCTTTCCATGATGTCGGGTGCCCTGGCGCCCTTGCGGGCCTACCAGCCCTTTTTAGATTTTATTATTACCTTGAAAAACCCTTTACTGGGCATCTTTTTCGGGTTCTTGTTCACGGCCCTTATTCAAAGCAGTAGCGCGTTTATCGGGATATTGATTATTCTGTCCTCGAGGGGCTTGTTGCCATTAGAAGCCGCGATACCCTTGATGCTGGGGGCTAACCTCGGGACCACGGTAACGGCTTTTATTGCTTCCTTGCAAGGAGGGATCGAGGTGAAACAAGTGGCCCTGGGTTTTTTCATGATTAACTTGTTGGGGGTTTTAGTTGTTGTTTTCTGGATTCCCACTTACACGGCTTTGATAAGGGATTTTACAAACCTTGACAATGTCCCGAGGCAAATCGCCAACGCGCACACGGTTTTTAACATGATGGTAACTTTTGCATTGCTCCCTTTTACCCGTTCGGTTTCACGTTTTATTTCCTGGCTGCTGCCTATGAAAACAGAAAAGGAAAAACCACCTGCAGAAATACGGTATTTAAATGAAAAAATGCTGGGTGCCCCCTCGCTCGCGATAAGCCTTGCCATGAAAGAAACCGGCACGATTTTTAAACTAGTGCGCGGCATGTTGACCGATATCATGGGATGTTTTCTTGGGGCCAATGAAAAAACTCCGGAAAGGCTTCCTGAAAAAGAAGAAAAAGTTGATTACTTGCGGGTACAGGTTGCCGATTTTATTACCCGGCTTAACCGTTCAGACGTGACAGGCACGCAAGTAGGGGAATCTTTCGTGATTTTGTACACTATCACGGAACTGGAAGAAATGGCCGACGTGATATATACCGACATGGCAGGCCAGGCACGAAAATTTATTGAAAACCAGTATTCCTTTTCGGCCGATGGAAAAGAAGAGCTCATGGCGTATTATTATTCCACGCTCGATCAATTTGATCAAGTTAAAACCGCGTTCCTGGAATTTGACAAAGAACTTACCAAGGATATTAAAAAAACAGCCAAACAGATTGTTTACATTGACAAGGAATTCAAGAAAAAACATTTCCAGCGGTTAATTGATCAAGTCCCGGAAAGCCTGCAGAGCAGCAAGTACCACCTCGAGGTCATGGGTGCCTTGTTGACCTTGAATACCCACCTGGAAAACATAAACCGGGTGATGCGGCAGAATTTGAAGAAGGAATAATTATTGTTTAACCCGGCCAGCTGGCTAAAGCCGGGTGCTATCTTAATGGGTCTTTGCGCAATCTATGCGTACCTGCCTAATTCCCCAAAAGGGGGCTCGTCCTCGTTTTATCCTTATCTTCAATCTTAGTGGCTTAATCCTGGGATAAGTTTACAATTCATATTTTCCCTTCCCGCACCCCCTAAATCCCCTGAAGGGGCCATGCCCGCGATCGCCACTTGTCAGCCGGCCCGGCCAGCCTCCCCCCCGAAGCTTTAGCGTAGGGGAAACCTCACCCTTTCTCGCTCAATTCCAACCAACGGTTGGTCATTTCATCAATTTTTTCGAGCAAACTGCCAAGGTGGTTTGATTTTTCCAATAATTTATCATGGTGCAAGTTCCCGCTATTTACCTCGTTTTCCAGGTTTTCCTTTTCTTGTTCGGCTTGTTCAAGGTCTTTTTCCAGTTGTTCCAGTTGCATTTTTTCCTTGTAACTCAATTTTTTTTCCTTGTTGGCCTTGGGCTTTTGCTTGGCGGGTTTTTGTTTTTCAGGGATCCTTGCTTGTTGCTTTATTTTTTCTTGGGCTTGTTCTTTTTCTCTCCATTGGGTATAGTTGCCTGGAAAATCCTTAATTTTTCCATCTCCCTTGAACACGAACAAGTGCCCCGCTATCTTGTCCATGAAATACCTGTCGTGTGAAACGACCATTAAACATCCCTGGAAATCAAGCAGGTATTCTTCAAGCACGTTAAGTGTTAGAATATCCAGGTCATTAGTAGGCTCGTCCAGGATCAGGAAATTGGGGTTTTGCATCAATACCGTGAGCAGGTAAAGTCGTTGTTTTTCGCCCCCGCTTAATTTATGGACATATTGATAATGGGTTTCGGGCGGAAAAAGAAAGCGGTTTAGAAATTGAGTGGCCGTTATGGTATTCCCGTCGCCCAGGTGCATGATTTCAGCAATTTCATGGACCACGTCAACAACCTTTTCATTTTCATTGATAGACATACCGGTTTGCTTATAATACCCGAAACGAATGGTCTCGCCAACTTCTATCGTTCCTGCATCAGGTTTTAATTGCCCGGTAACCAGGTTCAGGAAAGTGGTTTTGCCCGTGCCGTTTTTTCCAACTATCCCGATTTTCTCGAACCGGTTAAACGTGTACGAGAAATTATCAAGGGTCTGAAAACTGTCGAATGATTTGGAAAGGTTTTTTACTTCCA
Organism: uncultured Bacteroidales bacterium; assembly: GCA_964552835.1. Classification (GTDB taxonomy): domain Bacteria; phylum Bacteroidota; class Bacteroidia; order Bacteroidales; family CAYFUP01; genus CAZKIR01. Next base: position 1,292 of record CAZKIR010000367.1, on the reverse strand, counting down.
GGATTTTTTTTCCGAGGCGTGAGGCTTTAACACCGATGTTTAAGCCTTTTTCCCCGGCCTTGCCGGTAGCTTTTTCTTTTAGTTCATGATAACTGTCTTCGCGGAATTTGGCCTTGGTACCACGGGCTTTTGGCATCCGGTTGATCCATTCCTGTTCTTTTCGCAACAAGTTCCGTGCTTTACTTACTTCGGCTTGCTCGTTGGTTAGCCTTTCTTCCCGTTTTTCGAGAAAATAGCGGTAACTGCCTTCATAGCGGAACATACGTCCCCGATCCATTTCCAGGATGGAATCACAAACCCTGTCCAGGAAGTACCTGTCGTGGGTTACCATCAGCAAGGTAGTTTTGGTTTTTGATAAATAACCTTCCAGCCATTCAATCACGTCCAGGTCAAGATGGTTCGTGGGCTCGTCCAGTAACAAGAAATCTGGTTCGCGTACGAGTACCCTGGCCAGTCCGGCCCGCTTTTTTTGCCCGCCGGAAAGGTATTTTATTTTCTTGTCTAGTTCTTCGAGCTTAAGCTTGAAAAGGATTTGCTTTACTTTCACATCAAAATCCCAGGCGCCGAGGGTGTCCATTTTTCCCGTGGCTTGTTGTATTTCGTGTTTGTTGTTGTTGGCCAAGGCTTTTTCGTACTCGAGATAAGCCTTGCTCATGTCGCCCGATCCCGAGAAAACTTCCTCCATTACCGTGTTTTCCCCGTCCATGTTTTCTCGCTGGGGAAGGTAACCTAAACGGGTACCGGGGTGGAAAGCTATTGAGCCAGAGTCTGCTGAATCAGCCCCGGCAACAATGTTTAACAAGCTGGTTTTGCCTGTACCGTTTGGGGCTATCAAAGCGGTTTTGTCGCCCTGGTTCAGCACGAAAGAAATGTTCTCGAACAGGATTTTATCGCCAAATCGTTTCGTTAATCCTTCAACTTGTAATATGTTTGCCATTTTCTGCTATATTTAGGCCCAAAAATAAGGGTGAAAAACCAGAATATATTCGTTTTCCAAAATATTTCTTTCACATGCGGAAAAAAGAGCGCTTTGAAAAAGTAATCCAGTACTTTAAAGAAAACATGCCCGTGGCCGGGACCGAATTACGTTATACCAATCCTTATGGCCTAATCGTGGCGGTTATTTTATCGGCCCAGTGCACGGATAAGCGGGTAAACCAAATCACCCCGCCCTTGCTCGGCCGCTTTCCCAGCCCGGGTGACATGGCCGCGGCCAGCCATCAAGAAGTGTATGAATACATAAAGTCTTGTTCTTATCCAAATAATAAAACTAAACACTTGATCGGGATGGC
>CAZKIR010000366.1:0-4476 GCA_964552835.1 uncultured Bacteroidales bacterium | reverse complement strand
ACCGGGGGAAAAGTCTTGTACGTTTGGTTTGATGCCCCCATCGGATACATCTCGGCCACCCGCGCGTGGGCAAAAGAAAACAACAAGGACTGGGAACTCTACTGGAAAGACCAGGGAACCCGGCTCATCCATTTTATCGGGAAAGACAATATCGTGTTTCATTGCCTGATATTCCCGGCCATGTTAAAAGCCCATGGCGGATACGTGCTGCCCGATAACGTGCCGGCCAACGAGTTCTTGAACATTGAAGGCGAAAAACTTTCTACCTCACGCAACTGGGCCGTTTGGGTACACGAGTACTTGCAGGAATTTAAAGGTAAACAAGATTCCTTGCGGTACAGCATTTGTTCCAACATGCCCGAGCAAAAAGATAATAATTTTAGCTGGAAAGATTTCCAGGACAGGCACAACAACGAGCTGGTGGGCATCCTCGGGAATTTCGTGAACCGGGCACTGGTACTCACCAACAACTACTACAAGGGAGAAGTACCCGCGCCAGGTAATTTTACCGATTTTGACAAGGAAACCATCGAGGAGATGAAAAAATGCCGGGGACGGGTAGAAGAAAACCTGGAACATTTCAAGTTTCGCGAAGCCCTGAAAGAGGCCATGAACCTTGCCCGGTTGGGCAACAAATACCTGGCCGACACCGAGCCATGGAAAGTAATAAAAACCGATGAAAAACGGGTGAAAACCATCATTTACCTGGCCTTGCAGGTCACGGCCAACCTCTCGGCCATCCTGGAACCCTTCATCCCGTTTAGCACTGAAAAAATCAGGGATTTCTTGAACATTGAAAAAATTGCATGGGAAAAACTCGACCATGCCGATAACCTTCCCGTGGGACATGTTATCAACAAGCCCAGCTTGCTGTTCGAGAAAATCGAGGACAAGGAAATAGAAACACAGGTAAACAAATTATTGGAAGCCAAAAAACAAAACGAGGCCGAAAACGCGAACCTGGCACCTGCCAAGGAAAGCATCACGTACGATGACTTTAGCAAGTTGGATATCCGTGTAGGCACCATCATGGAAGCCGAAAAAGTTGCAAAAACCAAGAAATTAATAAAACTTACCGTGGATACCGGGCTGGACAAACGCACGGTGGTGGCCGGCATTGCAGGGCATTACGAGGCCAAGGATGTAATTGGCAAACAAGTGTGCGTGCTGGTTAACCTGGAACCCCGGAAACTAAGGGGAATCCCTTCTCAAGGCATGGTACTGATGGCCGAGGGACCGCAAGGCAAACTCGTGTTTATCAAACCGGGCGATCAAATAAAAAATGGTTCAGTGATACAGTAACCGACTGGTATATTATCACGCCCTTGAACGTAACCCTCTATCCCTTAGCTCCCTGGCGGGGCATTGCCAGCGTCCGGCCTTTCATTCTCCCTGCCCCCCTAATTTCGGAGAAAGGGAAAACCTCAGCCTTGCCCATATCTTCAACCCCTATTCCCCGAATTTCTCTTCTTGGGTGAGAACCCACAGCGGCATGTCCTTGGTGTGTTTTAGCTCGTTCATGGCTTGGATGGCACGGCTTTTGTCGTTAAACCCGCGTAAGGAGATGCGATATAATTCTTTCTCCTTGGCCTTTAAAACAGTGGATTTAAAACCCTTTTGATCCAGTTCATTTTGGAAATTTCTCGCGTTTTCCATTTTCCTGAAACTCCCGGCAATCAGGTAATACCGTTCCACGATCCGGGGCTCTTGGTACAAAAGCGCGTTTTTGCGCTCGTTCATACTTTCGATGGTTTCCCCGATAAGTTCTTCTTCATGGATTTGCCCTGTATCTTTTTGCTTTTCCTTTTTATCTTTCGGTTTTTCTTGTTTTGGCTTTTCAGGTGGCAAGTATTGCCCTTGATCATAAAGGCTGGATACATCCCCCCCTGTACCGTTCTTTTCCATGTTAAGGTAAATAAGCACGAACACGAGGATGGCAACCAATGGCGTAAAAATAAGCACCCTTTTTATATTTCTTGAACGATCATATACCCGCTGGGGCTTATGATCTTTTTTGGACGAAATCTCACGGGTTTCAAATCCTTCAGGCACTTTCCCGAATGCCGAAAGGTCAATTTCGGTTAATCCCCATGAATCCGGCAAAAAATTTAAACCCTCGTCAGCGGTAAATACCGGCCGGCCTTCTTCTAGCACGAAGGTACCCAAACCTTCCAGGTAGATAGTTCCTTTTTGATCCAGGATTTGGTCTATCTTGTTCACGAAAAATTTTAAAAGACGTGAGGCTTCCTCTTTCGAAACACCTTCTTGTTCGGCGATATAGCCCTCGATTATCCCATCAGTTTTTTTTAAGGCCGTATTAAAAGAAAGCGCGCGGGAAGGCGAAAAAATTTTTGTCTTATCTTCTGAAAACCAAGCGGGCTTGTATTGAATAAAAAAAGCGCCCAGACCTGGTACGATAAGCCGGTCATGGCTTACCAAAAATTTCTTGATATATGTTTCAATCGTCCTTTTCATAGCTTTTTATAGGCTGAACAAATGTAAACAAAAATTTATTTTTATTCAGACAATTTTTCAATCATATCAAGGTCTTCTTTAATTTTCGATGCAGAAGCCGGGGCATAACGGTCTGAAAACTTGGCGTCCCAAAACCAATCCTCGAGGCTCTTTTTATGCCCTGGCAACACGTGTTGGATTTGGTTCATGTAAAAATAATACTGCAACACGGGCAACACGGATTGGTATTGTAACATATCTGTTTGTATACCAATATCGGCCAGGAAATCAAGGGAAGATTTCAGGGCAAACACCACCTTGTCCCACATACCCAGGCAAATACCTGGTGTTAATTTTAACTGGTACGAATTCGAACTATTTTTAAACGCGTCCACAGCTAATGATTGCACGGCCACTCGTTGCGTGATGCCCCCGTACTTAAGCACGGAAGGCTCTTTATTTAATGTTTGTATCCGTTCTCTTAAATCAAATTCCTCGCTCAGCACCGTGGCATGTACCAGGTCGAAAAGGGTAAGCCGGTTGCCGCCCTGGTTGATCCGCTCGAATATTTCCACCACGTGGTCTAGCTCCACGTTATTGCTTTTCACTATACTCATGGGATAATTCATGAATATATCCTGACATTCCTGCCATCTTACCGAAAAATTTGTACCCTTGTTTTCATCATATTTTTTATAATCTTCAAGCACTTCCCCAAAGCCACTATTATCAAATAATAAATAAGCGGGCACCCAGAATTTTTCTTTTTTCCTTCTCGGGATGTAAAATTCTTGCCGTTTCAGGTGAAAAGCGATCCGCTTGTAATCCACCCTGTTTATCTCTTTCCCGGAAAGGGAAGCATACAAGGAAATGATACGTTGCTGCCCGTCCAGGATAAAATAAAAATTTTTCCGGTTTCTTGCCTGCGCGGTTTTGATTAACGAGGTTTCACGGACAAATTGCTCGTGGCCCGCCGGGGCATCCCAAAAAAAAAGTGACCCAATGGGATATTGGGAATAAATGCTGTTCAACAATTTCACTACCTTGTTCCTGTCCCAAATATAATCACGCTGAAACAGCGGGATTTTTATTTTGCCCGCCTCGAACTCACGGATTAACCGTTCAAGCGTCCAATCCGTTAAGATTTCAATTTTTGGATTCATGATTGTAAAAAGTTTAAACAGACTTCAATTGCTTGAAAATTGGCAATTTCATAAAAAAGAAAGAAGAAAACAAACCTTTGCCCTTCTTTTTATCCAATTTTTATTGATAGGTATTTTTTTTTAAAAATATGGCCATCAACAATAATTTGATATTTGATGCCGTGCCCTGGGCTAAAGTTACCGGTTTAGGTCAAGGAAAAGTGTGATTTTCACATAACTAATATACTCGTTCAAGGTATAATAATAAATATTTGCCTAAATTCGCGTGCTAAGCGAAATGATAAGAACAGAAAGCGAGAATAATGAAATCTTGGAAGAAAAGATTCTGGGCATCATGGGCAATGGGTTTCTTTTTACTTCCCTTATGCGGGTTTCAAGGGGAATACAATTTCCAACACCTTAGCTCGAGGGACGGCCTTTCTGAAAACTCCATCCTATCCATGGCTCAATGCCCCGAGGGGTTTATCTGGTCCGGGACAAACGATGGGCTAAACCGTTTCGACGGCCAATCCATGATAAACTATTTTCACGACCCTAATAATCCGTCAAGCATTTCCGGGAACAGGATATCATGCCTCCTGATCGACCACGAAGACAATTTATGGATAGGCACTTACCAAAGCGGTTTGAACCTTTACAATAAACAAACAGAAAACTTTACCCGCTATATTTTTGACCCGGAAAATCCTTCTTCCCTACCGAGCAATAAAATCAGGGCATTGTGCCAAGACAAAAAAAGGAATTTATGGATCGGGACTTTTAATGGTGGCCTTGCACGGTTTGACAAGAAAAACAAAAAATTCACGAGTTATAGCCATATTCCCGGGAAACCCGAAAGCCTCATCAACTCAAACGTTTA
>CAZKIR010000365.1:0-4477 GCA_964552835.1 uncultured Bacteroidales bacterium | reverse complement strand
CCTTCACGGAAACATTCGCGAAAGAAACCGGTTCTTGCTGGGCATTTATGACCCGCCCGTGCACCTTCACTTCATGTTGAGCATGTCCGGTAACGAAATAAAAGAAAAACAGCAGGAAAAAATATAAATATTTACGAACGTTCTTTATCATGTTTTAGTTGGTTCTCGATAATACATAAACGGCTTATTAAAGCCTATGATGAAAAAATAACTTTTTGATACCATAAAAATTGCCCGAAAATAGGAAAATATCTTTGAAAACGAAAGGGCAATTCTTTTTATGGCTGGCTTGCAGCAGCTTAACCGTATCATTACTGGAAGTCAAGTGTGGTTTAGTTGGTCAAGTTCGAAAGGGCTGAGCCTAATCATCTGAAAACTCCCCGTTTTGCAAGGCCTTTATAAATTTTGACCAGGCAATGGGGTCGAACAAGCTAATATAGGGGTACATTTGCCCGTAATGAAATGTTCTCTCGTACTGTTCTTGCATCACGTTCCGAAAATTCACGTTAGGGGAGGCAGACTTGTCCATGATGGCCTGGGTTTTCATGAGCGCGATATTTTTACGTGCCCTTTTCAGGTTATCGTCGGGGATATCGGCATTCAAAAAGGCTTCCCTGAAATCTTCATAGCTTTTCCATGGAAGGATAATGACTTCTTGTATTTGGATGGTATCCTGGCGCAGGGTTATTTCCAGGTCAAGGAAGGGGGCTTCAAGGTCATCGGGGACGATCACCGTGTCTTTTTTAAACCCCATGCAACTGAACGAGATGGTATCGTGGGGCCGGGCGACAAAGGAAAACCGGCCCATCCTGTCGGCCATGGTGCCTTTCCGGTTGTTTAGGATAATGGTGGTAAATTCGATGGGTTCCTTGTCACGGTCCAGCACCAGCCCGTTTACCTGTATTAACTCCTCCTGTGCCAGCACGCCCAGCGACAGGAAAAACGAAATGATTGCTAATTGTACGCGTTTGCTTTTTCCCATACTAAAATTTCCTATTCTTCAATCAACGCCATTTAGTTAATTTTGTGCCTTGCTGGCAATAATGTTCTTGCTGCTAAGGCATGAAGGCTCCAAGTTTACACGTGGGTTTTTTTACTAAACGATATCAATCCTTCAATTTTCAAAAGTAAACAATCACAAAAACAAGGCCAAATATTCTGTTTAAACACCTTTCCTGTTTAGTTGTTTATCGGGAAAAACAAGCCCGGCCTTTATTTTAATTTTTCTATTTTTACAATGATAAAACAAATTGCTGAAATATTATGATACAACAAAAAGAAATTAGTTTGCCTGGACAGCCTAGGGGCATTCACCTGATTATGCGCTATATCGAACAACAATTGCCCGATTTGCCAGAGAAAGGCTTGCTGCACATCCTGCTAAAGCATACCTCCGCGGCCTTGACCATGAACGAGAACGCCGATCCATCGGTAAGGGTGGATTTTAACGCGTACATGGATCATATAGCCCCGGAAGGTGAACCGTATTATACTCATACCCTGGAAGGAAGCGATGACATGCCCGCGCACTTGAAATCTTCGCTCCTGGGGCAGGAACTGACCATTCCCGTTACCAACCACCGGCTAAACCTGGGCACCTGGCAGGGTATTTACCTGTGCGAGTTCAGGGATCGCGGGGGTAGCCGAAGCCTCGTGCTGACCGTGTATAGTTAGTTTACCTTATACACGGGTACGTGGGGATAATGGTATTTTTAATGTTTAGTGATTAATAAGGGATGAAACCTGGATTTGGGGATGTGCCCTACTCAACACTAGTTGTTTACTTTGTGTTTTCATAATTTATAATTTTTAAAGTTTCGGACAACTAATATAAAAAAAGTTGTTCGGGGCTTTGTAGATTGCAAACATAGGGGCTAAACACTCAACAACTCGACAATGTCAAATTGAAAAAGCATAGATAAATACATTTTCTTGCGATATTTTTATATTACTTTTATGCCCTTTTTATAGAAAGGGTTTTTGTGGAAAAAGCCCTGAATTGTTTCTAAAAGGAGCTTAAAAATCAGGATACATGGACAAACTATTATTATTGGGTGACGAGGCCATCGGGCAAGCGGCTATTGACGCGGGCATATCGGGCATATATGCTTACCCTGGCACCCCGTCAACCGAGATTACTGAATATGTGCAGGCTAATCAGGAAGCGATCGCGAAAAACATCCGCGGCCAGTGGTCGGCCAACGAGAAAACGGCCATGGAAGCTGCCCTGGGTATGTCATATGCCGGGAAAAGGGCCATGGTGTGCATGAAACACGTGGGCTTGAACGTGGCGGCCGATGCTTTTATCAATGCCGGTATCACGGGTGTTAACGGGGGTTTGATCGTGACCGTGGCTGACGATCCCGGCATGCATTCCTCGCAAAACGAGCAAGATTCTCGTTTTTATGGCAAGTTTGCCATGGTGCCGGTACTCGAGCCTTCCAAACAACAAGAGGCCTACGAGATGGTACACGAGGCCTTCGACTTGTCCGAGAAAACCGGGTTGCCCGTCGTGCTCCGAATAACTACCCGCCTGGCCCATAGCAGGGCAGCCATTACCCGGCTTGAAAAACGTCCACCAAACAAGTTAAAGCTTCCCGGTGACCCGAAACAATTTATCCTGTTGCCAGCTATTGCCAGGCAACGTTATAAGGTTTTGCTTGAAGCACAAGCTAAGCTTGAAGAACTATCTGAAACATCGAAATATAACAAATACCAGGATGCCCCCCACCATAAAATAGGGATCGTGGCATGCGGGATAGCTTATAATTACCTCATGGAAAATTACCCGGGTACTTGTCCTTACCCCGTGTTAAGAATTTCACAGTACCCTATGCCGGTAAAGTTAATCCGCCGAATTGCCCATGCATGTGATAAAATACTGGTTGTTGAGGACGGATATCCCCTGGTGGAGGAAGCCATGAAAGGGATATTAGGTAAAGAAAGGGCCATTAAAGGGAAGCTAGACGGCACATTGCCCCGCGATGGTGAACTCACGCCCGATCTCGTGGCCGCGGCCTTGAAATTGAATAATGCTACAGGCCGTGCAATTCCAGGTGTGGTTGTCCCGAGACCTCCAGCCATGTGCAAGGGGTGTAGCCATATAGATACTTACAATGCCCTGCTCGAGGCCCTTGGCGGGAAATCTGCCGGAAAGGTTTTTTCGGATATTGGTTGCTACACCCTTGGCGCGTTGCCACCTTTTCAAGCTATTAATACTTGCGTGGACATGGGGGCTTCTGTTACCATGGCCAAGGGTGCTGCCGATGCCGGCTTGTCGCCAGTTGTTGCAGTTATCGGTGATTCTACTTTCACCCACTCGGGCATGACGGGCTTGCTGGATGCCGTGAACGAGAATGCCCCGGTCACTATTATCATTTCTGACAACGATACCACGGGCATGACCGGTGGACAGCCCTCTTCAGGCACTGGTAAGTTGGAATCTATTTGCCTCGGGATAGGTGTACCGAAAGAACATGTCAGGGTATTAACCCCCTTGAAAAAGCACCACGGGGAAAATGTCCGGATCATGAAAGAAGAAATTTATTACCACGGCACTTCCGTGATCATTTCCAGGCGGGAATGCATACAAACAGCAAAACGTAGAAAAAAACAAGCATGACAATGAAAACAGATATTATATTGGCCGGGGTAGGGGGGCAAGGCATTTTAACCATAGCGGCCACGGTGGCCAGCGCGGCCCTGCATTCCAATGCCCAGGTAAAACAAGCTGAAGTGCACGGGATGAGCCAACGGGGCGGTGCCGTGCAATCCCACTTGCGCGTTTCAGACAATGAAATTTCCTCGGACCTAATCCCCTTGGCCGGCGCCGACTTGATACTGGCCGTGGAACCTATGGAATCTTTGCGTTATCTACCCTATCTTTCCAAGGAAGGTTGGTTAATCAGCAACGAAACCCCTTTTGTAAATATTCCCAATTATCCTGATTTGAAACTTGTTCATGACGAGATAAAAAAGATTAAGAACCACGTGTTGTTAGGTGCCGACGATATGGCGAAAAACCTTGGGTCTGTCCGGTATTCCAACATGGTCATGCTGGGCGCTGCCAGCCCTTTCGTTCATTTGCCCGTGGAAAGCATCGAACAAGGGATCCGTAATATCTTTTCCGTAAAGGGCGGCGATACAGTCCAGTTAAACCTGGAAGCTTTTCACGCGGGAAGGGCTTTTGCCCAGGAGAAGGCTTCGTTGTTGAAGGGTTCAACTTCCTGACAATAACCCGAAAATTAAGTTTTTTTTAGACAAATGTAACGTATCGTTTTTAAAAGTGGTGTAACCAATAAATTGGCCATCAGGGACAATCTCTATTTAATCAATTGCCCTTTTGTTAAAGAGATAAAAACCAAAGTTAAACAAGAAATGGAACTTGTCGGGGCTTTGGTCATAATAGTTCATACCTAGTCGTAAAGGGCCAAAGGGGGTATGGTAAACCAGTGATGTGGAGGCCAAGTAGTATTTT
>CAZKIR010000364.1:0-4501 GCA_964552835.1 uncultured Bacteroidales bacterium | reverse complement strand
TGCCAAGGATTGCTGCCACTCGAAAATGGAACCGGGGCCATTTTCCAGTCTTTTTTCAAAAATATCATAATAAGAGGTATAGGTACCGAATTCATTGCTGTAAAGATCATATATCCCGGAATTTATAACTTCCAAGGCCGTTTCGCGTGATTTCTCATATTCTCCCGCTTCTAAATATACTTTGGCAAGTAATGTCTTGGCAGCGCCAACCGTAGGCCTGCCCAGTTGGTTGGCAGGCCATTCTCTTTTATTGGGCAGTTTTTCTTTCCCGTAACAAGCACCCAGAAGATCTTGGATAATGAACTGCCAACCTTCTTCCTGAGTTAATTGAGGAATGTTTTTCACTTCACCCGGTAAAACGGGTTCAGTAGTAAGGGGCACGTTACCAAATGCTTTTACCAAATGATAATCTCGCATAGCCCTTAAAAACTTAGCTTCCCCTTTTAACCGGTCACGAATTATGTATCCGTTTTCATCTTTGGTTTCATCTTCCAGCTTATTTAAAGCCTGAATAAGTGACGAGGCCCTATGGTGCAGTTTGAATTTATGTGCCCAAAAATTTTCAATTACATTTTCAGACGAGGAATGATTATGCTTGTCAATAACTGTTCTATGAGATGTCACGTAAGGCGATGAAACCATATCTATGAAACGCTCGTCCAGGTGCCACCCATTGTCCCTGTCAGCAAAATTCCCTCCTGATACATTTCCATGATATACTGAAATAAGGTATTGTTGACAAGCAAACAATGAATTGTCCAAGATGCCTTCCGAAAACCTTCCTTTTGGCTCCTGATCCAGAAATGCATCTTCATCACATGAAATTGCCAGTACCAAAAGAATAATCACGATAAAATATGCCTTGTATTTTTTACTTTTCATATCTCTGTATTTTTTGTTTTTAAAAGCTAAAGTTTAAACCCATAATGTATGTTTTTGAAAAAGGATAAAAAGAACCATCATGCCCATAACCCAATCCACTACCGCCTACTTCAGGATCAATGCCCTGGTAATAAGTTAATACAATTAAGTTACTTGCCCTAAAATAAAGTTGTGCATTTGTAAAAAAATTCGTTTCGTTCATCCATTTTTCAGGCATGTTCAATGCCAATGATAAATTTTGAATTCTAAAATATGATCCATCATGAATATATAAATCAGACATACGCTTATTGTCGTTAGTGCCGTCTAGTTGTGTAAACCTTGATAAGCTGGCATCAGGGTTTTCGGGTGTCCAACGATCTAACCCGTTTTTATTGAAAGCAATAGGGACACTACTAATAATTTTGTTACCTATACTATAGGAACCTGATGCTGTGAGGGAAACAATTTTATAGCGTAAAACCATATTAATTCCCCCCATGAAATCGGCATAAGGGGTACCCAAAAATGTTCTATCATGAGCATTAATAATCCCATCACCGTTCAAATCTTTATACTTGTAATCACCAGGCCTTGTTTGATTGGTTTGAAAGGCATGGTTGTCAATTTCCTCCTGGTTTTGAAAGATTCCTTCTATTACATTGCCATAATAGGCCCCGAAAGTTTCGCCCTCGGTCACTTTTCGGGTAACTTCACCGCTAAAATCTTTATACAAAAAGTCGTCTTGTCCACCCAAATCAACGACTCTGTTATTAATAACAGGAATGTTTGAATTAATAGTAAATGAATAATAAAAATCATTCAATTTTTGTTTATATTTCAGATCTACATCAAGGCCAGTATTCAAAAATTCACCTAAATTAGTATAACCTGATCTTGAAAATCCGGTAATATAAGATACGGTAGGTTCTACAAGCATATTAACTGTAGTTCGTTTATAGTATTCTGCAGTAAGTGTCAATTTGTTATCAAAAAGGCCTAAATCGATACCATAGTTCATAGAACGAACTTCTTCCCATCCTAAATTTGGATTAGAAGGGGCATCAGGCATAAAACACCTGTATGCATCAGAAACATCATAATAGTCCAAAGCATTTTGAGAGCCGGCTGGCCCTTGGCCCCAGGGATATAGTGGGTGATCCGGACGATCCTGTATAAGCAAGGCATAATATGGATACGGGTCGCTGAGGCTTTGATCACCCGTTGCTCCCCATCCGGCACGTAATTTTAAATTGCTGATGCCATTGACAGCTTGCATAAATTCCTCATTATGAACACTCCAGGCGCCTGATATCGAACCAAAATTTCCCCAGCGAGTATTAGGGCCAAAACGGGAAGAACCATCCCTTCTGATAGAGGTAGTAAGGTAATACCGATCATTGAAATCATAGCTTAAACGTCCAAAATAAGACATTAAACTCCATGTTTCCTCGCCCCCATCAATGGGTAGTTGTTTAGAACCAGCCCTGATGTATCTCATAGATGGGTCATGGAGTACAAAATCTGTTGCCTTTTCGATGGAATAATGTTTAGTTTCTTCCTGGGCTTCAACACCCCCCAAAATGTTTAATTCATGAACATCTGCAAATATATTTTGGTACGTCATGGTATTTTGCCAATTCCAAAGAAAAGGGGTAGTTACCGTCCTGTTAAGGTAATCGGATGGATTTCCCATACCAACCTGGTATTGTTCGCTCCAGCTTTTTGATACTTTTTCATTGTCATCGATTATAATCTTCGACTGAACATCAAGGCCTTTGAAAGGGGTTATTTTAATAAAAGCATTTCCCTGAAGCCGCCGTTTTGTATTTAATTTATCATTATGCTCCAAATGTGCCAATGGATTAAAATTTGGCTGATACCAGTCAGCAACCCTCTCACCCACAGAGTCTTCAAGCGGTATGAAAGGAGAAATTGTTCTCGCGTAATCAATGTTTGCCTGGTTAACCTCATCTTGCTGTTCAATAGAATATACTATATTTTCACCAATGGTAAGCCAATCGGTTGCTTCATAACGAGTATTTAAGCGGGCACCGTATCGTTGATACCCGGATTTTATCACGATCCCTTCTTCATTATAATAATTTCCAGAAACGAAATAGCTAAAATTGTCTTCTCCTCCGCTAATGCTTAGGTTCATGTTTTTTTGGTTTCCCTGCCGTGTAACTGCATCAAACCAATCATATGTATTTTTACTTAATTCCCTTACACCTTTTTCACCTTCTTCAGAAAAATACTCACCTTCACCTATAGCATAATGCCCTTGATCCATGAACCAACCCAAATTCTCGTGCATGATAAATTCTTCGCTGTTCCATTTGTCCAGCCTAGTAGATATATTACTTATTCCCATGTTGGCATCGAAGCTTATTTTTGTTTCGCCAGCTTGGCCTTGCTTGGTCGTAACTAGTATTACCCCGTCGGCCCCCCGTGCACCATAAATAGCAGCTGAGGAAGCATCTTTCAAAACCTCGACAGATTGAATATCACTTGGGTTCAGATGAGATATATTTTCCATTGGCGCCCCATCCACGACGTATAGAGGATTGCTTTCAGTTATGCCGGTTAGCCCGCGAATTCTAACCCGTGCACCTTCGCCCGGGGCCCCGGAATTACGGGTTACCCTTAACCCTGACGCTTTTCCTTGTAAAATCCGGTCGGTTTGTGAAGTGGTTGCAATTTCAAATTCATCTGATTCGATGGAAGAAATAGAACCTGTTACCTGGCTACGCTTTTGTGTACCGTATCCAATGACAACAATCTCATCTATCTCTTTAACATCTTTTGTCAATTGGATATTAATAGTGCTTTGTCCTTTTGCAGAAACAACCTGCTTTTCATAACCTATATACGAAAACTCAAGGGTAGCATCAGAGGACGTTTCAAGGGAATAGTTTCCGTCTAAATCGGTAATTGTACCTTTTGATGTTCCTTTTATTGTAACATTTACTCCTGGCAAAGGGATATCTTTTGAATCGGTTACCCTTCCCTCTATTTCTATTGTCTTTCCTTCATCAGGTTGAGAGTAACTTATTGTTGTCGGCAATACCATTAGAACGAAAAAAAACAGAAACCAAGACCATCTGTTAGCCCCTAATGTTTTGCTAAAACATCTTTCAAAAATAAATTTTAGGTATTTTTGATTTTTTTTCATAAAAAGTTATTTTTAGTATTTAATATTCTTTTCCAGTTTAAATGGTAATATTAATAATTGTCAAAAGTGTTAGAAGTATCAAAATGAATACAATTATTTCAAGTACTTTAAATAAATATAATTTTTGTTTATTCGTTTTTTTTGTGTTGTTTGCTATTTTCAAAATCTCTTTATTTATGTTAAAATTTCATGTCAAAACTATAATGAAATCATAAAAAGCAGGGGGAGATATGTTCAAAAAAGGAATAGAATAAAAATCAACAGGTGGAAATATGTTTTTTTGGGTTTACGCATGTTCTAAGCTTTGCCCAAATAGCCCCTATGTTTGTAATCTACAAAACCCCGAACAGCTTTTTTTATATTAACTGCCCAGAAACTTTAAAGATTATAATTACAGAGCTCAAAGATTATATTTATATTGGCATGACCAATAACCTGAAAAGGAGGATCAGTCAACACGACCAT
>CAZKIR010000363.1:3361-4504 GCA_964552835.1 uncultured Bacteroidales bacterium | reverse complement strand
TACAATTTACATGGAAAAAACATATTTTTTTTAATCTGTTAAAGTAGAATTAATAAACATGACTTTTCTCTGGGTTTAAATAAAGTGTTTTTGAATGTTGCTAACTACTTTATAGAAAAATTAGAAAGCACGCATAACAGTCAAGTCGATAAACTAGGTGTTGAGAGGATAAAGGAAACAATTTATGAGAACTTTGATCAGGGGGAAATATTCGTGCCTTATGTAATAGTATCAGAATCAAGGCCTTATCACCTGGAGAGTGTTTTCCCGGATACCTTGAAAGCTCATTTTATCGAGCAATACATCGAATTGGTCAAGCCGTATTTTGAACGTTTACTGCCTGAATTACCCAATCCGGTTGTGTTAACATCAAATCAGCCGATTTTTTCTATTGTTGATTATGTTGAACGTTATCTTAAGGGGTTAGAGAAAACAGTGTTTACCGAAACCAAACAAAAAAACATATTAGAGCGAGAATTCTCAATATCTAAATTATTAGAGTATTACTCGGGGCACGCTCAAGTGCTATATCTCATGAAAGATGTTAAAATTACCTTTCCGGATAAAACAGAAACAATTGCTTGTAAAGGCCGTGGTGCATTTCCATTTAATAAAATATATAATTACTCGGTCAAAGAAACGGACAACCCGTATCTTACCATTCATACAATTGATGAAGAAAATGGGGAAATGGAAATATATAGAAAGAATTTAAAAGATTCCATAGGCTCCCATAAACTTGAAATTGTAAATTGTTGTGGGGAGATGAAAGTATATTCCGATAATGAAACTGATCCCGGGTATCAAGTTAAACATGATGATATACAGCTAGTTGGTGAAGATTTTATTTTTACTCCGGATAAAATCCCAAATCAGGCATTTCACTATGACCATAATGGTTATTTTTAATTGTAGCGAAAGTGTTTTGTATCTCCTAGTCTTGAAATGCACCGGTGAACAAAAAATACCCACGAACATCATGGTTTATCCCACGGGTTTTAAGCAATAAAATCCATAAATTTGATATCGTAAACTTTAAAAAAATAATATTATGGAAAACAAAAATGAAAATACAAAACCCACATGTGAACATGAATGGAAATTGTTGGATTTGGGAACAGGCGACTACGATTGTTTGTATTG
>CAZKIR010000363.1:3008-3351 GCA_964552835.1 uncultured Bacteroidales bacterium | reverse complement strand
TTGCGAAAAATGCGGTCAGTTTAAGCGTGATATTGAGAAATAGCCAGCTTTTGTTATTAGAGAAACCTTAAAATGTGATGTCGGATGAAAATTGTAAAACTATACGAGTTTGATTTTATTAAATGACTTTCTATGAAAGAGTTAGTTATAAAACCATCGACATCAACAGCAGCCATTCATTTTAGCCAGGCATCAGGTGAAATGAGCATTAAAGGCAATTTTACCTATTGCGACCATGCCGATTATGTATTTGAAAAAGTGGCCGATTGGATGGCAGGATATAGGGTTCAACCACCTAAAAAAACCATAGTGCACCTGTACATAGAATATTTGGTTTCGGCCG
>CAZKIR010000363.1:0-2998 GCA_964552835.1 uncultured Bacteroidales bacterium | reverse complement strand
CGCCCAAAGGCATATGGTTATATTTTTTAAGGCGTTAAAAGACATTGAAAAAAACGGGGATGAGGTAAAGGTAAATTGGTATCAGCGCGACTGGGAGAATATTGAAGATGCAGGCTTTGATGAGCTTGGTGAATTGGCTGGTCTGCCTATTCATTTTATTGAAATTGATGAAAAAGAATATGTAAAACATACTGAGAAATGATAAAACAGATATTGCTAAGATTGCTTTTGCTCGTATTGGCCATGCCATTAGCAGCACAACAAGGCTATCAGATAGTTGAAAAGAAGGGTAAATTGGGCTTAATGCATCAGCAAAACCAAACAGTAGTGCCGTTTAATTATAAATATATTGGCGAAATAAATTACCCCCTGGTGATTATTGGTAAAGGGGATTTTGAGCTAAATGCCGATTACCAGCTTATGAATGTTGGGAAAAGAGCAAAGCTTGGGGTTTACCATATGGAACAGGAAAGAGAGGTAGTTCCCTGCAAGTATAATTGGGTGTCTATAAAAAGCAGGACTACTATTGTGGTGTACAAAGGAGCTTTTGATACCGAATACGGGTATGGCTTAAAACGCTTTTATGCACAGGAAAGTGGTTTTGGTTTGTTTAATAGCTCCGGGAAGCGGTTGGTAAAATGCACCCAAAATTATATTGACAACCGGATGGGTAACGCCATTGTTGTGGGAGCTTTTGAAACCCAAAAGGATCTTTGGCAGGTAAATGTGACCATTGATGACAACAACTGGCAGCTTAATGCATATATTAATGAGGACCATGCCCCCGCGCCTGTTTTCAATTTAGTTGATGTATCGGGTAAACCCTTTACTAACGAGATTTTTAGTTTTATCGGGCCCTTTAGCCAGGGCTTGGCCGTGGCCTGCAAAAGCTGGTATGCCGAATGTATTATTGAACCCGGAAACAATGTATACATTTATGATAGTGAGGGCAAAATGGGTTATGTTGACACCACCGGGCAAGTGGTCATCCCTTTTGTTTTTGATAAAGCCCAGACTTTTAAGAATGGCAAAGCAAAAGTTGAAAAGGGAGGAAGGAAAATTTTTATTGATGTAAATGGGAATAAAAAAGATTAAAAAAGTATATTATATCCGAATATTAAAAAAGAAAAAAATTGAATTATGGAAAACCTTTATATAGAAGGAACAAAAAAGACTCCGTATATAAATTTTAATGCTACTACTGGTAATTTTGAGTTAAAAGGCCGATGGCTAATTGAACATTCGGGATTCAGTCCGCCTATTTTTGGTGAGCTTGATAAATACATCAAAAAGGATGCTTCATATTCGAGGGGATTATTCAGTCGGACTATTCTTGATTGGCTTGATAAAAGACACCAAGAGGATGCTTCATATCCGGGGGGATTTAGTCGGCCTATTCTTGATTGGCTTGATAAATACATCCAAGAGCCTGCTTCAAAAACAAATGTGATTATTTATTTGGAAAATGATGACTACACGGATGCCGTATCTTTAGCCCTTATTCGTATCCTACGCAGGTTGGAGTTGATTGAAGAAGTTGGAGGCAAAGTCAACATTCAATGGTTTCATGACGATGATCATGATGGGTATGAGTATAATGAGTATTTAACGGAATATCGTGAAGATTTAGAAGACTTAATAAAACTTCCGTTTGAATTTATTAAGGCTGAATTATAATATCAAATTAAAACCAAATCATTTGCACATGAAAAAACTAAAAATATTCGTATCCTCTACTTTTCGCGACATGAATGCTGAGCGCGATGTGGTTATTAAAAATGTGATGCCACGTTTAAGAGAATTGGCAGAGCAAGAGTTGAACCTACAAGTGCAAGAAGTGGATTTGCGCTGGGGTGTGACTGAAGAACAAGCTCAAAAAGGACAAGTAGAAGACCTGTGCCTGGAAGGTATAGAAGAATGCAGGCCCTATTTTTTGTGCATGTTAGGTGCAAGATATGGATGGATACCAGCTCCAAAATATTTAAAGATTGATGATTATGAACTTATTAAGAAACATGCCGAACTATCGGATGAGGAAAAATCAATCGTTACAAACAACTACCATAAAACACAAGATGAAAAGCGAGTATACAGTCTCGACCAACTTGCTAATGATGATACCAAATGCCAAATCCAAGTCATATTAGAAAAAGCTGGTATTGCAGAAGCAGCGAAATCAATTACACACAAAGAAATTGACTACGCAGGATTAAACAATGAGCTACCTAAATTTATTAATGAATTAGATGCCAAACTAAGGCAATTACCTGATGAAAGTAAATTAAGCGAACAGGAATATGAATTGCTTAAATCGTTTTATGTGCGTTCTACCGCTAACCCGATTTGGCATTTATTGCCCGGTGCTAAGGATGACGAAAAACACCAGCTTTTACTAATATTAAATAAAGCCGGTCTGGGCATACATGTACATAAGTTTTTCTTTTTCAGGAACGATGAAATACCAGGATTTTATGATGGTGTTAATGGCAGCATTTATCGAGAACAAGAAGCCAGCTCCATTCAAAAACTCAAGATTTTAAAAAAGGCAATAAGAGACAGCAAAAATCATGAAATCTGCGAAGATTATCCTTGTACCTGGAACAAGGAAAAGTCAGGTAAAGAAGCGGATGGATTGTATCCTATTGAGGGCTTAAACGAGTTTGAAGCAATGGTTTTTCAGTCTATATGGACACACATGCAGGAAAACCGGGAGTTAGTAAAAGAAGATATTAAAAAAGATGAATTAGAACAAGAGCAAGAATGGCATGAACGGTTTATTGATGGAAGAACTTATAATTTTTGTGGAAGAAAAGAAATGCTTTCCGAAATAGAGCAAGCTGTAGATGCTGCTTTAAATGGAGAACTAAAAGTTACTAATACTAACAATGAAGAAGTAAGCACCCAATATGTGATGGTAGTTGGTGAACCTGGTAGTGGGAAAAGTGCTTTGTTGGCAAAATTTCATCTGGATTATTCAAAAAAACACGAAGATTACTTA
>CAZKIR010000362.1:0-4515 GCA_964552835.1 uncultured Bacteroidales bacterium | reverse complement strand
GGAAATTATACGCGTCTTTGGCAATGGCCAAGAGTTCTTCGTCTGATATCTCATCTGACAGGTATTTTTGTAAAATAAAAAAAGCCACGTTCTCGTATGGTTTTCTCATCAAGGATTCCAGTTCTTGCTTGCCCAAGCCGGGTATCCTGTCGGGCATATACAAGCCACGGTCGGGGGCAAGCCCTTTTAATAATGCCTCGCTAAATGATACTGGTCCGGCCAGGTGATTGGTAGAGTAATAGGATATTTTTTTCATTCTTTTATTTGTTCTTTAACATTTCAAAATGTTTTTCTGTAAAATCCTGCAATGATTGGATTTTAATGTCTGCCAAGACATACTTGGGGTCGTCATAATGCCCGTTGGAAGGCACGGCCACGGCTTTCATGCGGGCCGCTTTTGCCGCTAGTAAGCCCGTGAGGCTGTCCTCGAACACCAAACAGTTCAACGGGCTGGTACCAAGTTTCTCGGCCGTGGTAAGGTACACGGCCGGATGGGGTTTTCCATGGCTTTCTAGTTCACAAGAATGGATTACCTGAAAGGCATTTTCTTGTTTCAAACGTTCCAGGCCAGCGTAAATAATCCCGAGGGGGGAAGCAGAAGCCAGGGCTAATTTTATTTTCTTTTTCTTGAAAAAATTTATAATATATTTTACTCCTGGCAAGGGTTCTGCCTCGTTCCGGATTCTTTCTTCTATCCGGTCAAAGGTTTCGTTTTTCAATTGTTCCGGGTCATACGGTTTCCATGGCTTGTACTTGTACCAGTACTCGATTACTTCCTTGGTGCCCAACCCATAGGTATCCCTGTGCATGTCGGGTGTGATATCAATCCCCAATTCACCAAATATTTTCTTTTCTTCATCTTGCCAAATCCCTTCCGAGTTGATCAAGAGCCCGTCCATGTCAAATATCACTGCTTCTATCATATCAATTTAGGCCTTAAATTATTCAATCAATTCATTTGATGACCTTTTCTTTTTTATAGGTTCGCCATCCGGATGATATCCGCGAACACTCCCGCGGCGGTTACTTCAGCACCTGCCCCATAGCCCTTTATGACCATGGGCAGTTCCTTGTAACGTTCAGTCGTGATCAGGATGATGTTGTTGCTGCCTTCCAGCGCGTATGCCGGGTGTTCCATTCCCACGGCCTTGAGTTCTACCTTGGCCTTTCCCTGGTCCATGCCGGCCACGAAACGCCATTTCTTGTTCTCGGCGACCAGTTGTTTTCTCTTTTCTTCAAAGCCCGTATCGTATTTTTTCACTTTTTCCCAGAAATCTTCCAGGCTTCCTTCAAAGCATTCTTCTGGTAAAAAGGGGTGCATGGCTACATCTTTTTGTTCCAGGTGATAACCAGATTCCCTTGCCAGGATGAGCAATTTTCGTATCACGTCAATCCCGCTCAGGTCAATCCTGGGGTCAGGTTCAGAGTAGCCCATTTCCTTGGCTTTTTGAATGGCCTGGCTAAGGCTTGTTTCCTCGCTCAACACGTTAAAAATGTAATTCAAGGTACCCGAGAGCACGGCTTCCAGTTTCAGGATATGGTCGCCGCTCGTGACCAGGTCATTGATGGTGTTAATGATGGGCAGGCCGGCCCCCACGTTGGTTTCAAAGCTAAACTTGACCCCCTTTTTCCTTGCTGTTTGTTTTAGTTCCTGGTAAATGGCATAATTTGACGAACAGGCAATTTTATTCGCGGTCACTACCGAGACATAAGCGTTAAACAAGTCCTTGTAAGTAGAGGCCACGTGCTCGTTGGCGGTGCAGTCCACGAACACGCTGTTCCGCAAGTTCATGTTCGCGATGCGGTTCACGAATTGCTTGATGTTGGCCTTTTCGCCTTGCTTGTCCATCAGGCTTTGGTAATTCGTTATATCAATGCCATCGGTATCAAATACCATTTTTCTCGAGTTGGTAATCCCGCTCACGTTGATCCGGAAATGGTGTTCTTCTTCCAGTTTTTGTTTTTGCTGCATGATTTGGTCCAGCAATATGCTGCCCACGGTGCCAACCCCGGCCACGAACAAGTGCAGTTCTTTGAAACGGGACAAGAAAAAGCCCTCGTGTATCGCGTTCAAGGCTTTTTTAAGTCCGTGTTCTTTTACCACTACCGAGATGTTTAACTCGGAGGATCCTTGGGCCGTGGCTACCACGTTCACCCCGTTTTGCCCTAGCGAGCGGAAAAGGTTGGCCGAGATGCCCGGGGTGTTTTTCATTCCTTCGCCCACGATGGCAATAATGGACAAATCTTTTTCAACCCTCAGGTTGATGGCTTGCCGGTATTTTATTTCAGATAGAAATTCTTTTTCTATGGCTTCTTTGGCTTTTTTGCTATCGGTGGGCACCACGGCAAAACTGATCGAATACTCTGAGGATGCCTGAGTAATAAGGATGATATTGATTTTTTCCTTGGCCAGGCAACCGAAAAGGCGCATTGAAATCCCGGTTACACCCACCATTCCAGCACCTTGTAAGGTAATAAGGTCGATTTTATCAATCGATGAGATGCCCTTGATGGGGGAAACTTCATCCTTTTTTGCTTTTACCCGGATAGTGGTGCCGGTGGCATCGGGATTAAAGGTGTTTTTAATGACCACCGGGATGTTTTGATGGTACACGGGCTGGATAGTTGGGGTGTAAATTACCTTGGCCCCAAAATGTGACAATTCCATGGCTTCAGCGTAAGTAAGCTCTTGAATGGGATATGCTTTTTCTACCTTGCGCGGGTCGGCAGTCATGAAACCGTCCACGTCGGTCCAAATTTCCAGCATGTCGGCCTGCAGGGTTGCGGCCAGTATAGCGGCCGAGTAGTCGGACCCGCCCCTGCCCAGGGTCGTGGTTTCCATTTCCTCGCTGCTGGCAATAAACCCTGGCAAGACGGCATTTTTCCTGAAACCATTAAATTTTTTGGCCGCGAGCTTGTTGGTCGTGTCAAAATCAAGTTTTGCATTGTTAAAACTCCTGTCGGTGCGGATAATTTCCCTTGAATCAATAAATTCACCGTTTTCAATAGTTTTGCTCAGGATATATGCCGAGAGGCGTTCCCCGAAGCTAAGGATGTAATCCAGTGTTTTCGGGGTCCGTTCTTTTAGCAGGAAAACGCCATGCAATAAGTCGTTCAAGTCTTCGATAAGTTGGTTCACGGTCTGCCGGGCTTCTTCCCGGTATTCTTTTTTCACGACAATTTTTACCGCTTCAAGATGTCTTTTCCGGATCGTTTCGAGCTCGGATTTGTAGGTATCGTCGCGTGTGGCAGCTTGCTGGCTTGTTTGGATCAATTGATCGGTCACGCCCTTGAAGGCGGACACCACCACGTGTGTTTGTTCCTGGCGATGGTCTACAATGTCTTTGATTTTCAGGATGCTTTCCGGTGTCCCGGCTGACGATCCCCCGAACTTTAAAACTCTCATCTTGTTATGTTTTTATAATAAAAATAGAGCATAAAAATAGAAAAAATATGCCACTCTGTTTTGTTCTTTTATTTTTTCAAATTAAAAAACGCCCGGTAAAATGCCGGGCGTTGGTAAATAATAAACTAGGACATGCCCGGGCGGGTTTATGACGCGCTGGATGTTTGGGCCGAGCGGTCAATTTTTTTCACTAATCCTTGCAAAACTTTCCCGGGACCTACTTCAATAAATTCCGTGGCGCCATCAGCCAGCATGTTTTTCACGGTTTGGGACCATCTTACCGGCGAGGTGAGCTGTGATACTAATTTTTGTTTGATATGGTTTGGATCACTTTCTGCCAAGGCGTTCACGTTTTGGTAAACCGGGCAAACCGGTGCCTTGAACCCGGTATTGTTAATGGCCGTTTCCAGTTCCAGCTCGGCCGGTTCCATCAAGGGCGAATGAAAAGCCCCGCCAACCGGAAGGGGCAGGGCCCGTTTGGCATTTTTTTCTTTTAATGCCCCGATGGCTTTATGAATAGCGTCTTTGGTCCCGGATATCACGAGTTGCCCTGGGCTATTGAAATTGGCCGGGATTACTATACCATCAATTTCCTGGCATACCGATTCTACCACGGCATCTTCCAGGCCGATAATAGCTGCCATGGTGCCGGGATTGGCCTCGCATGCTTTTTGCATGGCTTCGGCGCGTTTGGCAACCAGCTTCAAACCATCTTCAAACGAGAGGGATTTAGCGGCCACCAGGGCAGAAAATTCTCCCAGGCTATGGCCTGCCACCATAGAGGGCTCGAAATCGGGCAATGAACTTGCCAGGATTACCGAGTGCAAGAATATGGCCGGTTGGGTCACGTTCGTTTGTTTTAAATCCTCGTCCGTGCCCTCGAACATTAAATCTGTAATTCGAAACCCCAGTATTTCGTTTGCTTTTTCAAATAATTCCTTGGCCCCGGGTTTGGAATCATAAAGATCTTTTCCCATCCCCGCGAATTGGGTCCCTTGTCCTGGGAAAATATAAGCTTTTTTCATGCTAAAGATTTAATTTTTTAGGTACTACTCTTATTTTAGTGGTTAAATATTTATATTATACAAAACACTGTTTAAATATAGTTG
>CAZKIR010000361.1:0-4519 GCA_964552835.1 uncultured Bacteroidales bacterium | reverse complement strand
TTCTAAAAAAATGACCTATGCCAAACTATTTTTTTTAACTTGCGGATTTAAGGTACAAATATAAACACCATGCTTGAAAAACCGAATGAAAATTGGAAATAACCACGATAACGAACAGGAATTAATCACCGTGTCAGCTGTAAACCAGCAACAAGTATAAAGCAACACGTATAAGATATATTGCCAAATAGTGCATGAATTATAATTTATAATTATCAGGAACAGGTAAAGGGATATAAGAAATTGCCTTCACCCCTTCGTTAGAGAATGCTGCACTGCACTGGCCTGATGGAATGGCATCAATCCACCAGGATAAGATTTATCTCACCTATCGCACCATTAATATTAATGTCAAGGTGGGTTTTCGTCTTCCCGAAAACTTCGTTAGTGTATGTTTGCCTTCGCTTGTTAAGCCCGGGATGGTTTACCGAACCCAGTAAGCCGGTTACGTCTACTTTCACGCCCGTGTTCCTGGGCAACTTGAGGGTAATTTTGCCCACCCCGCAATTAAAATCCCCGTTAAAATTATTGTCCCATTCACCGCTCAGGTCAATGGTGGCTTCTCCTGCTCCTGCATTAAAATTCAAGGTAGGGAGTGAGGTGTTGGTGAGGTTAATATTAAATTTTCCGGCGCCCAGCGATAAATCCAGGTCACGCAATGGAATGGAAGAAAAATTCATGTTGCCGATCCCAGCACCGAAATCCAAATCCAGGTCATAGATTATTTCCTCGTTTAAGGTAATATTCCATTTATTGTCTTCTTCACTGTTCACGTTTATATCATCAACATTAACCTTTATATCCAGGTTCCCGATTTTGCCTGATTCGTGGTAACTTACCTCCGGGGCCATCTTATCATGGACATAGCTAAAACGGGCTTCCAGGCACTCGTCTGTCCCTTTGTCGAGGGTCAGGATACCAGCGGGAAGTTCTATGTTAAGATAAATGAGCCCTGCCTTTTGTTTTTTTACAATTTTCTTGAAATAATAATTGTCGGTGTCCTGGGCAAAAAGTGATAAGCCGGTCCCGAGAAGGAGTAATAGGAAGTTGTAAACCTTCATTTTTTTCATTTTTTTATATATAATAAGACGAGCAGAAATAATAAAAAGTTACAGCTTGATTTACCTCAATTACATTTTTTGATATATTTGTTTTTTATAATAAAACATAAGTCATGAAAAAATTAAAGGTTTTAATAAAAATTTTTCCCGGGATACTTTTATTATTGTTCTTTGCTTGTGAAAAAAACGGTGACGGGCCGTCTACCGTACCTATTGATATGGATAATTTAACTATCAATAATTATCCGAAAGTTGATGGGTCCACTTCAACACATCCTTTGCAAGTTATTATTGCTTGTAAATTACTCGGGACAGAATATCAATGGCAGCAATATTTTGATGGAACTGCCAGGGCTATAGCCTTTAGTGAAGCCTCGTCAGAACAGGACACGGTCCGTTTTATTAATGATTCGATCATTCATAACGGAACGCATGGTTCATACGTGAACTTGATACAAAAAAGGACGGATTTAATATTAGTAGCCCGGTTGCCATCAAATGATGAAATAACTATGGCAAACTCTCTGAACGTGGAGTTAATAACAAATCCCGCGGCATTGGATGCTTTTATTTTTATCGTTAACGCGAAAAACCCGGTCAATTCATTAACAACTAGAGAGATACAGGATGTATACACCGGAAAGATAACGAATTGGTCCGAGCTAGGTGGCCTTGATGCCCCGGTAAACCCGTATCAACGAAATGATAATTCGGGTAGCCAGGAATTAATGATGGAGCTTGTTATGAAAGATTTGCAAGTGATTAATGTCCCCGAAATGACTCTTTTTTCCATGATGGGGCCCATCAATCAATTAGCCCAAGATGAAAATGGCATTTGTTATACGGTATATTTTTTTAAGCAATTTATGGCCCCTGCCGGTAATATTAAAAAGATAGGGATCGAAGGTGTACAACCTGAATATAATACAATCAAATCAAAGGATTATAAATACACGACAAATGTATATGCTGTTACTAGGGCCGGTACTGACGAGAACAGCACTGCCTATCAATTATTTCAATGGATATCTAGCCCGGTTGGCCAGGATATAATAAAATCGAGTGGTTACGTGCCCTATTATTAATACTACATGGACAGATTTATTTTAATGTGGTAAAGCAGGATTATAAATGAAACAAAAAGATGATTTGTCCGTCTAGTATATCATTTTCCATCTTGAGGTTTTGGCTGCCATCAATGGAGTTTGTTTCTTTATTGTATCCATTTGGTTCCGTGAACTCGCGTTTAGTTTTCTTTTTGCCTTGAACCAAATAAAAGATCCCATAGCCTATTTCTGCACATAATGCCATTTTTGGGGCTACATAATATTCGATAGACAAAAAACTTCTTGCCCCGAATAGTGATTTAGGTCCCGTGTCGCTTTCCAGTATTCTTGAAGTAACACTGCTGTAAGTCCCATCTTCAAAGCTTAACGTGGAGAGTGGGGATAAATTTGATGAATTCATATCATTGCCATAGGTGTAAGTGTTCACTTGACGCCCTCGGGCAAATACGATTTCTCCCCCATAAGCAAATTGCAACCGGGTATTCCCAATTCTTTTTTCAATTCCACCAGCAATTGTAATGTCTGATTTTTTAGTAAGCAATTGATCTTTTACGGTGCTTGAATTTGCTATGTTTTCTGGTATTGAATTGGAATAGGTTTCGGAGCTATATTCTACATTTACCCTTGCCCTGATGGCCATGTTACGTGTAATAAAATACTTGCCATATAGCATGTTGCCATTCAATAACTCGAGGTTTAACAGGTTGTTTGCCGAATTATTAAAAGTATTTCCTACAAAATTGAACACGGGGTTAGCGCTTAGTCCTATCGTGAAATTTCCTTTTCGTGGTAGGATTCTTACCCCATTTTTATTAACCAGGATTGAATCGCCCTTTTGGTGGGCTAAAGAATTTATGCAAGTTGTCAATAAAACAAAAAGAATAATTTTTCTCATCTTCAATTAAATTTTTATAAAAATAGAAATATTTACCCGAAAGAGAAAAGTCTTTGATAATTTATTTTATTGTCCTTCCCCGCTATACTTGTAACCTAATTCCTCGATGGTGGAAATGACCTTTTTCAGGGAATAATCATCCCCTTCTATGGTAACTTTACCGGTAGATATATCAGCCTCTGCTTTATCCACGCCTTGGATTTTTTGCAACTTGTGTTCCACGTTGGCCTTGCAATGGTTGCAGGTCATGCCGGAAACGATGATGGTTTTTCCTGTCATATCTTCAAATTTTAAAGGGTTAATATTTTTTTTCTTTTTCCAGGGATAACCCATGTATTTTTTAATTAAACCATTGATTAAAAGCAAGGTTAAAACAATGCTGGAACTAATTTTTAGCCAGTAAGGTAATATATGGGCACCATGTTCAGGGCCATGAACGTGGGCAATGGTTTCGGTAAACCACGCGCGCGGTAAAAACTCGTTGATAATGCCCCCGAATACCAGCGAGGAAGCGATAATGGTAAGCAGGTAAACCAGGGTAGTTTTTCGCCCGAAAACTTTTCCTAACACGGTGATGGTCGCCACGTTGGTGGCTGGCCCAGCCATCAGGAACACCAGTGCTGCACCGGGGGAAAGGCCTTTCATCAAAAGAACGGCGGCAATCGGTACCGAACCGGTCGCGCAAACATATAAGGGAATGGCTGCTACAAGCAAAAGCAACATGCCTAAAAAATCGTTCCCAATGTATTGTTCAAAAAAATCAGGCGGAAGCAAGACCGATATGAGCGCTGCCAGCACGAGCCCTATAACGAGCCATTTGGCAATATCCTGCAGAAAATCCACGAAGCCATATTTTAATGCCTTGTACCATCTGGCATTGTCAGGTTTTTTTTTCAAGGTGTTTTCTACGTTTTCATGGCTTGTGCTATAATCTTTCCGGTTTACCCAGTTGGTCAGTGCACCCCCCGTGAACCCGGAGATAAGGGCCACAATAGGCCGGATAATGGCCAGGGGCAAACCCAATAAGGAATAGGTTACCAGGATACTATCTACGCCGGTTTGCGGGGT
Organism: uncultured Bacteroidales bacterium; assembly: GCA_964552835.1. Taxonomy (GTDB): domain Bacteria; phylum Bacteroidota; class Bacteroidia; order Bacteroidales; family CAYFUP01; genus CAZKIR01. The sequence goes on along the minus strand of CAZKIR010000361.1, from coordinate 428 downwards.
GCTGATCAAAAATGACATCGAGGAGCCTTTGGAAGCCCCGTTATGGTAAAATGAAACCCCCGTGGGAATAACGCCACACGAGCACAAGGGGAGGGGTATGCCCAGTAAAGAAGCATTTACCGCCGAACCCAGGCTGGTACCGCCAAAATATTTCCGAACCTTGCCATGTGGAAAGAACACGTGTAACAAACCCGCGAAAAAAAAGCCTAGTAGCAGGTAAGGCGCCATCTCGTTAAGTAGGTACAAAAGTTCTTTTAAAAAGTCTATTATCCAATCCATCTTTTTCTTTTCTTTGTTGATTATACATGATAAGGATGATAAAACCCTTATGCCATCGCGATTGTTCACGGGCGTTACAAAAATACAAAAATACCTTAAATTCTTTTATACAAGAAAGGTGCCGTTTTTACATAGATTTATTATTTTTA
>CAZKIR010000360.1:0-4545 GCA_964552835.1 uncultured Bacteroidales bacterium | reverse complement strand
TGATAACTGCCAGGGACAATAAAATTGGAGGCAAAACCCATGAAACTGCTTTATATTCTAAAGAAAAACTACAGGAAGATTTTTTGAACATGGAGCGGAATTACCCGGGAAGCAAAATAAAACATCCCGACAATGAAACTGAAAATTTATTGATTATTGAAGATAACAAGGAATTACGGGATTACTTGTCGATAGCCCTTCAATACACCTATCAGGTTTTCACTGCCAAGGATGGATTGGAAGGACGGCAAATGGCTTTTGAACGGGTACCGGATATTATTATAAGCGACGTGATGATGCCCGGTTTAAACGGGATTGATCTATGCCAGGAATTAAAAAATGATACGCGTACCAGCCACGTTCCCGTGATCCTCCTCACGGCCAAATCGGATATTGAAGACCAGCTAAAAGGGCTTGAAACCGGGGCCGATGACTTTATTGGCAAACCTTTTCAGATGGAAATACTAGAGGCACGTGTAAAAAGCTTCCTGGATAACCGGAAAAAACTATGGGAAAAGTTCCAGCCGAAACAAGAAGTCCTGCAAGATCAATATATCAATAAAGCCGACCAGGAATTCATGAAAAAAACGATTGATCAGGTTAAAGAACATATCATGGACCCCGATTTTAAGGCAGACGATTTAGCATCGGCCATAGGTATGAGCAAATCAAACTTTTACAGGAAGTTAAAAGCCCTCACGGGTCAATCCATTAATTTATTTATCCGGAAGGTAAGGATGGAGTGCGCTGCCAGCATGATACTGGAAGGCGGATTAAACATTTCCGAGATCGCGTACCAAGTTGGGTTTAATGATTTATCATATTTTTCGAGATGTTTTAAAGAAGAATACAAGGTTTCACCAATGAAATACACGGGAAAAGAATCTGAAAACAGATAGGCCATGTGGGCATAAAAACACGAAACAGCAACATGAAAAATTGGAATCCAATATAATAAACACTCGAACGTTAGATATGCAGGAGATTAAATAGATATTTTTTAATTTTACAAAATAAACAGGCGGGCTTGTATTGATGAAAAGACTTATTTGCATAATATTGTTTTTAATCAGCTTACTAACTCCCTCCCGGGTTTCCTCTTCCGCTTATGATTTCAAAAAACTCAACGTGGAAGATGGCCTGGTGAGCAACTCCATAAACTGCATTTACAAGGATCAATACGGTTTCATGTGGATTGGCACGGAAGATGGGGCAAGCCGTTTTGACGGGTACGGGTTCAAGAATTATAAAAGCTTGCCCAACGATTCAACCAGCCTTAGCGGGAACCGGGTGATGTATATTACAGAGGACAAGCAGGGGGTTATTTGGATGGCCACGAACAATGGTTTATGCAGGTTTGACCGGCAAACCGATAATTTTACTTGCTATTTACCCGATCTGTCCAATCCCTATTCCTTGTCCGAACGTAATATTGTAAAATTACATGTAGACCCTAACAATAACCTTTGGATTGCCAGCCAGGGGGGGGGGTTAATCATTTTTGATCCTGCACGGGAAAAAGCCATTCATTTCAAACACGTCCCGGACGACCCGTCTAGCATTAGTCATGATCACGTGGGCGATATCCACGTGGACACGAAAGGAAGAATATGGCTGGCCACGGCAAAAATTGGCCTGGATTTATGGAACCCTGCCGATTCTTCTTTTATCCATTTCGAACCAGAAACCAAAAAAGAAAACCCCCTTGTATCTCAATACAACCTAGGACGAAATATCTTTGAAGACAAAAATGGTTTTCTCTGGCTCGGCACCCAGCAAAAAGAAATGCCCTTGTTAAAATTCAACCCCTTGAGCAAAAAATTCATGCTATTTAACCGGGAAAACAGTTTCGTGGACACTGATATCGTTTATGACATGAAAGAGGTCCTGCCAGGGTTGATATGGATTGCCACGGACGGGGACGGGATTACAGCATGGGATCGAACAAACCAAACTGTAGAACATATCACCGCTAACGATCTTGATCCGAACAGTTTAAGCTCGAACGCCGTGAAACACCTTTACCTGGACAACATGAACACCTTATGGATTGGCACTACCAACGGGGGGGTAAATGTCCTTCATTTTAACAAGAAAAGGTTTAAGGTATTACAAAATAAACCTTTACAACCAAATTCGCTAAGCGGGAATAAAATCCTTGCAATAGAAGAGGATTTAGATGGAAATATTTGGATAGGGACCGATGGCCACGGGTTAAACAAGCACAACCCGAAAACCGGAAAAATTACCACTTTTCCCGGCAAAGGAACTTTCCCAAAGGTTATTAAAAGCATAGCGACAGACAAAAAAAATAATTTGTGGCTGGGAACTTACAATGATGGCTTGTTTTATTTTAATCCCCGTGAAAACAAGTTAACAAATTTCCAACAATTCAGCCCAAGGGGGACAAACCTTCCCTGTTATCACGTTTGGGCTTTACGGATGGAAGGGGATTCATTGTTATATTGCGGTACCCTCGGTGGCGGGTTGGTGGTTATTGAACTCGCGACCTATAAATTCCGGGATGAAAAAAAAGTACTTAGACTAAACCAAGAATTACCTTTCGGGCATATCAACTGCTTAGAAGTAGATTCGAAAAACAACTTTTGGATCGGTAGCGCGGGGAACGGTTTATACCGGGTAAACAGGAATAGCGGGAAACAAGTATTCTACCGGTATCAAAAAGACAACAATTACAGCTTGTCAAACAACACGATTTCAGATATCTATGAAGGATCGGACAGCACCATTTGGATTGCCACTTCTCAAGGATTGAATAAATACATACCAGAGATTAACGGGTTTAAACGATATTTTGTCACAGAAGGATTGCCCGACAATACCGTTCGCACAATTTTAGAAGACAGCCATCAAAATCTTTGGGTTACCACGCTGGAAGGCTTGGGAAAATTTAACCAGCAAACGAAAAAATGGATTAAATATACCAAAGAAGACGGCCTGCAAGGAAAAGTTTTCTCACAACAAGCTAAATGCATGTCCCGTGAAGGCTACATGTATTTCGGCGGGAGCCGTGGCATCACTTACTTTTACCCTGACAGTATCAAAGACAACCCCTACCCGCCCCGCCTAGCCTTTACAAGCTTGAAAATTTTTAACCAACCTGTACAACCCGGAAAGGAATATAACGGGCAAGTTGTTATTGACAAGCCCATGGAAGAAAAGCCGGTTATTAACTTGCATTACAAGCATGACATGGTTTCCATCGAGTTCGTCGCCTTACATTATAATGAACCCGATGCCAACCAATACCTTTTCATGCTAGAAGGATTTGATAAAAACTGGGTAGAGACTAGCTCGAAAATGCGGGTGGCCACCTACACGAACCTGGCCCCAGGCGTGTATACTTTTAAAGTAAAAGCATCAAACAATGATGGGCTATGGAACAAGGAACCCCTTAGCCTAAAAATGAATGTTGCCCCTCCCTTCTGGCAAACCCGCTGGGCATTGGCCATCTATGTTATCATTATCTTACTGACAATATTCGTGCTCAGGAGGTTAATTATTACCCGGGAGCAAATCAGGCACCAGTTAAAAATGGAGCGCCTGGAAGTGTCCAAGGAGAAAGAAATTAACGACCTGAAATTACGGTTCTTTACCAATATCACCCACGAGTTCAGGACACCCTTGACCCTTATCCTTGGCCCGCTGGACAAGATCGTGAATTGGTCATCAGATATCCCCGTAGGAAAAGCAAAGCCCAACCTGAAACTCATGCAACGGAATGCACGGCGGCTGATGCACCTGGTGAACGAGATACTTGATTTACGGAAGATCGAATCGGGCAAGATGAAACTTGAAACCACCATGGACGATTTTATCGGTTTCTTGTATGATATTTACGATTCTTTCTCCTTTCAGGCCAACCAAAGAAACATTAAGTATACTTTTGAAAGCTCGATAAAAGATTATTACACGTTATTTGACCCGGATAAAATCGAAAAAATATATTATAACCTTCTTTCAAATGCCTTAAAGTATACCCCTGATGGGGGGGCAATCCTTTTCCGTATTACCATAAACCAGGAAAGCCAAGTTATCACGGAAGTGATGGATAATGGCTTTGGCATCCCGGAAGACCATAAAGAGCATATTTTCAAGCCTTTTTTCAGGATCCATGACGAGATGACCAAAAATACGCAAGGAACGGGCATCGGGCTAACCTTATCAAAAGAATTGATTGAACTGCACGGGGGGCAGATTGAAATCCATAGCAACGACAAGGCAATAAACGGTGAAAACACGGGAACCACCATCCAGGTTATACTTCCACTTGAACAAAGCAAAGACAACATCCCGTCAAAAAACAAAAATGAGGGCTGCCCTGAACAAGAAACACAACCTTTCCACTCTTCCACAAGAATACCGGGGGAGGACCAGAAAAATACCAAAACAACAAATAAAAACCAGCCCCTGGTGCTTATCGCAGAAGACAACGCGGACGTGAGGACATTTCTAAAGCAAGAATTAGAAGGGGATTACAGGATCGAAGAAGCAATAGACGGGCAAAAAGCCCTCGAGAAAATA
>CAZKIR010000359.1:0-4547 GCA_964552835.1 uncultured Bacteroidales bacterium | reverse complement strand
CCTGGCAAAAGCAGCAGATATTAACTTTACAACAGAACTTGCACGGGACGATTCCCTTACTATATGTGCCTGCGGCGTGGCAAATCTTAGCGGGCAATACGGTGCCACGGGCGATTGGACAAAACTCTATGGCAAAGATCCGGCTAACGGGAACTGGGTATTGCAAGTGGAAGATTGGGAGAACAACGGGGAAGGCGGCAGGCTCGTCACCAGTAGCTTGATATTCCGGGATACCACGGCCGAAGGGGACACCGTGGACCTGGTTTACGAAGTAAACGACCAGGAAATAGTAGAAAACGATTCCACGATCTTTCCACTGACCATGGGCTTGACAACAAACTGTTTCGGTTCATGCGATGCAGAGGCAGTGGTTACGGTTACCGGTGGTACCCCACCTTACACCTATCAATGGAGTGAACCATCTATCCCGAACGACCAGGATACCGTTTACTTATGCGCTGGCACCTATTCACTCACTGTTACGGACGCGAAGGGATGTATAGATTCAACATCCGTGTTGGTCACCGAACCTGAGGAACTCGTCATTGACTCAATTCAATACACCGATACCCTCGATTGCTATAGCGATACAGACGGCAGCATTAATATTTACGCCTCGGGTGGTACAGGGGTCATCCTGTATTCCATCAACAGCATGAATTTTAGTGCGAATTCCAGCTATACCAACCTGGGCGGTGGACAATACCACGTGGTAGTACGGGATGAAAACGGCTGTATAAAAGATTCTGTCTTTACCATCGTGGAACCGGATTCCCTGTACTTCAAGCGGATAAAAGCCACGGATATTACTTGTCATGATGCTGATGACGGTATTATCGAAATACAAGGCGAAGGGGGTGTATTGCCTTACGAGTTTTCTATCGATTTTGGCAGCACCTATAACAATACCAGCGGGACTTTTAATAACTTGAGCGCTGATACCTATGGCATTTCCTTACAAGATGCCCATGGATGTGAAATATTCGGTCCGGCACAAGATATCGCCAACCCGCCGCCCATCCTCATTGATTCCATCCGCACGGTGGATGAAACCTGCTCGGGCATTTCAGGGGACGGCGAAATACATGCCTCGATAAGCGGGGGCACGGATACCATATTCTATAGCCTCGACGGGATCACGTGGCAAACGGACTCCTTGTTTGATACCTTGTCTATCGGGACCTACCACTTGCACGTGCAAGATGTAAACGGTTGTACTATCGATTCAACGGGTATCGTGGTAAACGGGCCACCACCCATCACCATTGTCAATGACAGCTCGGACGACAGCGGCATATTATGCCACGGGCAAGCCAATGGATATATCAAGGTACAGGCAAACGGGGGCACTGGTACCCTTCGTTTTGCACTGGTAAATACCGTGATAAATGATACCACGGCATGGCAAGATAGCGGTACATTCCATAATTTACCGGCCAGCGTATATTACAGCCTGATCCGCGACGATAATGGATGTACCAAGACCGGGGCCACACATGCCCTCGTGCAACCCGATTCCTTGCAAATCTTAACCGATTACAAGAACAACAGCGCACCGGATACAGCAGACGGGGGCATTTTCTTTAAAGTAACCGGCGGTACCCAACCATACCAGTTCTCGATAGATGATATGCTTAGCCTGGAGCCTATTGACGGGGTTTCGGATTTCCAACAAATCGGGCAAGACAGTGCCGTGTTTAGGAACTTACCTGGCGACAGCACCTATATTACGCTCGTGCAAGACAACAACGGTTGCATTGCTTATGGCGATACCATCACGATAAAATCCTTGTTCCTGGAACTGGACACCATCATTGATGCGAGCTGCTCTGGATATACCGATGGCGAGATACGGTTGAACGTGCTGGGCGGTTCGGGCGACTTTACCTACGCCTGGAGCGATGGGCAAGATACCGAAGATGCCAGTGGACTGGGGGCGGGAACCTATACCGTAACGGTGACGGACAACAAGTTCCCCGACACCGAGATCGATACGTCCTTTACAGTAGCCGAACCCCCGGCCATTAAAATCAAACGGGAAGCAATATCCGGACCAAAATGCAATGGCTCTAATGACGGTTATATTTATATATCAGCCTCGGGAGGTACGGGAAATTTCACTTACACGTGGATAAAAGATGAAATCAACACCATTCTCGGGGAAGATAGCATTAGTGGTTTAAGTGGTGGAAGCTATGAACTCACCGTGACAGACTCCACGGGTTGTACCCAATTGGATAATTTTACTTTAGTCGAACCTCCAAGAGTAACCATTGACAGCATTGCCATCACCCATCGGGAATGCAATGAATTGAACATGGGCGGGTCTGGCGGTTCCTTTACAATTTTTGGAAAAGGGGGTACGGGAGACTTGCATTATTCAACACGTTTCGTGGAAGAAGACACCCTTTTCATTAACGACCCGGATACAATTAGCTCTTATGACAGCTTGCTGGCTGGAAGTTACGAGCTATTTATCATGGATGATGAAAATTGCAACGCGGATGATTCAAGCATTCAAATTACTGAACCTGATATTATCACGATAAATGCATCCGTTGATCCGGCCCGGTTGGATTGCCCGGGGGATCAAGATGGAAGCCTGGTAATCACTGGGATTACTGGAGGTCAAGGAGGATATGGGACAACCATCCAATTCAAGGATACTTCCATAACCTTCGAGGGGGACATTTCCAGGACATTTAGCAACTTGCCAGGACACGACTACACCATTACCACGGAAGACGATTCAGGCTGTATGGAAATTGATACCCTCACTATTATTGAACCAGAACCAATAACTGTATATGACCGTACAGATACTGCCCTATGTTTCGAGGGTACCCTAAACGGGGAAAATACAGGTGTTATCTCGGTTGACTCCATCCGTGGCGGTACTCCTTACGTGAATGGTTACAAGTATACCTGGGAATACAATAACACAACAAAAGAGGGAATAGGCGAGAGTGCTTTATTAGATGAATTAAACGCTGGCGATTATACCCTCTACATCCTGGATGCCAATAATTGTCCTGATACCACTAAATACACGATAGTATCAAAATCAAAATACTTCGTGCGGATTGAATCCATCAGTGATAAAATAAATGTTTGCCCGGGAGAATCAGCAGAACTTTTGGCAAAACTTAACAATAAAACAAATCTTGATTCATTATCTTACAAGTGGTTAGACGAGGACAGAAATCCGGTTAGCGATCGGCTTTCTACAACCATCCCGGGGGATAATATACCATATGACCGTGACTTCACCTTTAGGGCAGAGAACAACAAATGCTATGACGAAGAAATGGTATATGTAAACAGGTACCCAGAAATGGATATCAACGCCGAGGCCGAGGACACGGTAGTTTTGAAGGGATCAGAAGTAAAATTGTACACGAACCCCTGGTACGAGACCTATGTATGGAAGCCCAGCGTGTTCCTGAGCGACAGTTCCATAGCGAACCCGGTGGCCACGCCAAACTCATCCATCACTTATATAATCGTTGCCACAAGTTTCGATGGATGTGTTGATACCGATTCATTAAGCCTGCGGGTCATTTCCAACAAGGAATACTTGCCGCCTAACGCCATCACGCCAAATGATGATGGAGACCATGATGAATGGGATTTACCAAATGATGATAAAATTGATGAAGTATTGATTTTTAACCGTTGGGGTGAAAAAGTATTTTACACCAAGGGGTATGCCAACAAGTTTCAAGGGCGATCCACGAGAAACGGGAAACCCTTGCCGGTAGGCACCTATTATTACGTGATAAAATTCAAGGAGGGGGACTTGGAACCTGAAACCGGGACCATAACCATTGTACGGTGATGCCAGGGTTAGCTGAACATTGAAAATGTAAAACTGAACAGATGAAGACAACGATAAAAATACTATTGATATCCCTGTTCACGGGGATCGGGGCTAACATGCAAGGCATACAACTGCCCCAGCACTCGCTATACATGTTTAACAATTTTGCCATTAACCCGGCCATAGCGGGCACGTATAACCATTACAAGATAAAAATCAACGGCCGGTACCAGTGGATCGGCTTCACGCAAAGTCCCCCGCAGACCCTTAACTTTAGCGTGTACGGCCCATCCGAAACGAGCGACATGGGCTGGGGCGGCCTGTTTTATTCAGATATCGTGGGGCCTACCAGCCGCACGGGTTTCCAGGGCTCTTATGCTTATAATATAGCCCTGGTAGACGATATCCGTATGTCGTTTGGTGGTTCGCTGGGATTAATGAACTACAAGCTGGACGATTCCCAATTGTTCCTGGGCTCGAATGGCCAGAAAATATACGACCAGGCCTTAAGTGAATTCCGTAAAGCCCGGTGGGTACCGGATGCCAATATCGGGGCTTACCTATGGTCATCAAGTTATTATGCCGGGGTCTCGGCCCATCAGTTAATCGGAAACCAACTTGAATTCGTGGAACAAGATACAGCCCGCGGCTTGAACCGCCTTACCAGGCATTATTATTTGACCGGTGGGTACATGTTCGTGCTAAACCGTGATTACTTGCTGGAAAC
>CAZKIR010000358.1:3815-4584 GCA_964552835.1 uncultured Bacteroidales bacterium | reverse complement strand
CCACCTCGGACCAAACGACTATTGTCGGCAACCTGGACGTTGGCAACGGCCTGGATTTAACCGGGGCCATGAGCGTAACGGGCACGGTGGACGGCCGTGACATAGCTACTGATGGTGAAAACCTGGATTCCCTTGTTGCCTTGACAGGACTGGTTGAAAACAGTGAAAACCTGGGCAGTTTCTCGGGTTCAATTATTTCCGATAACAATACCATAAAAGGTGCATTGCAGGAATTGGAAACGTCCGCCGGAGCGTCTGAGCAACTAACTGATCTAACTGATGTGAACACTGCCGCAGCCACTAGTGGAAATCTTCTCGTGGGCGATGGTGCCGATTGGGAAAGCCAATCAATAACAGGGGATGTTACCCTTGCTGGCAGTGGAGTTACCACGATCGGCACGGGTAATGTCACGACAGGCCATATTTTAGATGGTACGATAGGAAACGATGACCTGGGCACAAATATCATTGATAGTGACAACATCACGGACGGCACCATCGCGACAAGCGATATGGCTGAAAACGCGGTAACGGCCAACAAGCTTGATACCGCGAACATCCCCATCAACAAGTTCGCCACGGCCACGGATTCCATCGACATGGGCAACCAAAAAGTGACCAACATGGCCGGGCCGGAAAACGATCAGGATGCCGCGACGAAAAAATACGTGGATGATCAACTTGGCGCGATTACCCTTGACGGGGCCATCAAGGCAAAAATTGTTTACATGGGTGATGATACAACGGCCGTGGGATGTTGGAGAATCCG
>CAZKIR010000358.1:0-3805 GCA_964552835.1 uncultured Bacteroidales bacterium | reverse complement strand
AAGTAAGGGAGGATGCCACGGGTAGTCAGGAAGATTGGAAAAGGAAATTTAAAATTAACCAATAAAGCCGGGGTAAAAGCAAATGGTTTATTTCAGGATATTAATCACGGGTTTCGTTTTACTTGTTTTCAACGTGTTTTGTTTGAAAGGGCAATGTACCTTTACTTGTCCAAACGACACTTTTTTCACGGCAGACCAAGGGGATTGTTCTTACCAGGTGGATACCCTGCTTCCGGATATTAATGATTGTGGTACGGATGATTTGGCGTATACCTTGTCAGGTTCTACCACGGGTTCGGGCGATTCCCTGATCCAGGCCATCATTAACCCGGGGCTTACCACGGTTACCTACACCAAGGGTGCCGGCAATGAATGTCGGTTTACAATCCATGTAGAGGATTTAGAACCTCCCGGGATAACCGGTTATGACGATATCGAGCGCACCGCGAACCCGGATCAATGCAATACCCTGGTGGATTTTGATACCCCGGGCATTACCGACAATTGCAAGGACAAAAGCTTCCCGGTCATTCAATTTTTTGATTTTAACCAGGCGCAAACATCCCGCTTCAAAGAAATGGGATGGGATTTTAATAACGTGGCCTGGGGTGATTCTTGTTTAAAAACAAAAAGTTTGGATCCAGATACCAGCCAAGGGTTTTTGACCCCGTATTTTTCTTTTCAAGACGGTGATAGCATTGCCCTGCATCATTGGGCAACTGGTGTGTCCGGGCTGTCTTCCGACACCTTGAAAATTTTCCGGGTGGACCAGGAGGGGGACAGTATTTTGATTTTTGAACAAGCTATTGAGGATGAATTGGTTCATGAGGACACTATAGAAGTTGGTGCAGTTGGTTATTTCCGCCTGGCTTTTGATTTTTCCACGGATACTGAAGGGAGTTTGTCGGCAAAAATAGATAATCTTATTATCGAGGGCACTTATTCGCACGAGGAAAGGGAAAACAACCCGGACCGCCCCCTTGATCCTTACACCCTGTTCATGATCGATTCTTCCTATGCCAGCGGGGATAATTTCCCGGTTGGGGATACTTATGTTGAATACAAGGCTTTCGATGCTTATGGAAATTCCTCCACGGCAGGTTTCACCGTTTCGGTATCCGGGGGCGATAACTTGATATCGGGCAATAATTCCGTGGAACTGAACACCCTTGAAATGTACACCACTACTTCAGGTAAGTCTAATTATGACTGGGAAATAGCAGGGGGCATTGAATTTGACGGGAACGGGGAAGATACCGTGTATGTATACTGGGATAGCCCGGGTAATGGTTCAATAGGCGTATCATATGATGATGGCGACCGGGTAACCTCATGTGATTTGTCCGTGAACGTCGAAGAGTTAAACTTCGGGTGTTTTCAATATAGGCGGAAAATTACGGTCAATTCTGCTAAAGTGCAAGGCGACTTGGAAAATTTTCCTGTATTGGTTTATGATACCCTGCCCGAATGGAAACATACTGCCCACGGCGGAAATCTTACCCATTACAGCGGGTATGATATAGCATTTTCAACCGATTCCAATGCCGTGGACCTGGTGCCCCATCAACTAGAATACTATGATCCAATAAATGGGATATTCGCGATCTGGGTCCTGGTGCCAAACCTGAGCAGTACCGACGACACACCTTTTTACATGCATTATGGAAATTACAACATCGACCGGGATATTTCCAGCGATACCCTCTGGGCTGCAAATTACGTGGGGGTTTATCATTTGGGGAGTGATTTAAAAGATTATGGCCGAAACAATAACACTGCCGTGAATTCTGGTACCGAGGTTGTTGACGGGCGTATTGGGAAAGGCCGGAAATTTGTCCGCACCCGGGCAGACAACATCGCGATCCTCAATGAAGAACCTTTTAATTTTACCAACGAGATGGCGGTTTCTTTTTGGGTATATACCGACTCTTTTCCAAATGTTAGCGGGGGCAAGAAAGATTTCATGGATGTTATTGCCAAAGGCGATAACAATAACTGGCGGTTTGTCGTGCAACACCTGAATGAAGATATGTGTTATGCATTTAATTTTGGAGGGGTGAATGATACCTACTCGGGCAATAATACTTTTAAAGAGGGAAATTGGTATTATGTTGCCGGCACCTGGCGATCTACAGATGAGACTAGCAAGGTTGGTAATATTAAACGCTTGTACTTGAACAATACCTATGTTCAACAAGATGAAAACAATACGCCCACGCACTCGATTGCTGAAGCTGAAATAAATGATCAACGGGTCCTTTTCGGCTATAATTCAGAAGCCGAAGACGTGAGGGCTTTGGCCGGTATAATGGATGAGGTCCGGATTTCAAATGCTTTTCTCGGGGATGATTGGATACAGACTGATTATAATTGCCAAAGTGATCCCGAAAGTTTTATTACCATTAGCGATGAAACGGTGGGCACCGTTGTTTCGGCCATCGGGGGAGAAGTGGATATTACAGAAGATGAAATATATGCCCGTGAATTTGTTACCGGGAGTTTGTCCGGCTATGCCGGGAATATCCAATGGCAATGGTCAACCGATAATGTGGCCTACGAGGATATCGATGGGGCTGTTTCCGATCAAATAACGACCGAGCCATTACTCGAGTCTAGTTTTTTCCGGGTTTTGGTAACCAATCATGGGTGTGCCGCGAGTTCAACCATTGATTCAGTATCCGTGACACCTGGTTTTATTGACTGCGAATATACCTATAGACGAAAAATATCGATTCATCCTGATAGTGTTTCCGGTTCCGATGATTTGGAAGATTTTCCTTTTTTGGTCGATATTACCGCGGATTACTTGAAATGGAGCGGAAATGTTGACCCTGCCGTTCCAGGTGACGTGGAAAATGAAAACGGGTATGATATTGCCTTCGTGGGCGAAAGCGGGATTTCCCTCTTGCAACACGAGATAGACACTTTTGATGCAGAAAATGGCCGCATACGGGCTTGGGTAAAGTTGCCCGAGGTCTACGCCAACGATACTACTTCTTTTTTCGTGTATTACGGGAAAGAAGGGATAACCCATGACCCCTCTTCCTCGCTCACCTGGAATGATGATTACGTGGGGGTTTGGCACTTTAACGATAACCTTCGCGACACGGTCAATGCAAACCATGGGATCTTTACCGGTACGGAAGGCTACGCACAGGCACGAGTTGGGAATGGAATCAACTTTTCGGCTGCCACCGATTACGTTACCCTGGCAAACGAAGCTAATTTTGATATTGCAACCGATGGGGCCATTTCTGTTTCATGTTGGATAAATTTTGATAATTATGCCTCCCTCGCCGATGGAGACCCCTTGATCACGAAAGGAGGAACTTCTTGGGAGCTTAGAAAATACGGGACGAACAACTCGGCTTCTTTCTTTCAGGATTTAGACACGGAATATTTATTGGCCATGGGAAATGAAGATATTTCTTCCGGCTGGCATTACCTTACCGGTGTTTTTAACGACATGAACGATTTTATTGGTTTATATATTGACGGGGTATTCGCCAGTACGAAGAACAGTGTTTTCGCGAGCCCTGTTTCGAATAATGACACGGAAGTTTCACTTGGCCGGTTCGTGGGAATGATAGATGAGCTAAGAATATCAAGTAAATATCGTTCATCTGCATGGATTGAATTAGCCTACAAGAACATGGCCAATCCCACCGGATTTTTCGGGATTGCCCCCCTGGAAGAAAGCTGCCTGGCAAATCCTGATGGCGGTAGTATTTCTTCTGGCGATACCGTGGTATGCATCGGCAGGAAAGCAGAAATTACCGTTTCCAATACCTCCGGGAACGTTTAC
>CAZKIR010000357.1:1087-4587 GCA_964552835.1 uncultured Bacteroidales bacterium | reverse complement strand
TCATTGATTAATTCCAGGAGCCCCGTGCATTGATCCTTGGGGACGAAAGGATGGAGCGAGTTGAATTCTGGCCAACTGAGGGGGATCATTTCAGCGGCAGCGTTTAATTTCATGGTACAAGAGCCCAGGGGGATCATGGAATTTGTTAAGGAAAAATCCCGCCTTTCCAGTTTCTTGATATACCGCATCATTTCAGTTTCAGAATGGTATCGGCGAAATAAATCTTGCGTGAGATAGGGGGTGCCGCGTTCAAGCTCCTTGGGAAAAACTGGATGGATTTCTTCATCAAGGATGTTTACCGTGTTACCTTGATTGGCTTCCGCGAATATATTCACGATGGATTGTAGCTCCATGTTGCTTACCCCTTCCCCCATGCTTAGCATAACGGTGGATTCATCGGGATACCAAAAATTAAACCGGTGGCCTTCTGCCAGTTTTTTAATGGTTGAAGCTTTTAATCCTTTTGGCAGGCTTATCTTGAGCGTGTCAAAAAAAGTTTTGTTTTCTTGTTGATAGCCTAATGCTGAAATGGCCTTGTCCAGTTTTGCTGTATTTAAATGGATACCCGTGGCAATTTCTTTTAAACCTTCGGCACCATGGTACACGGCGTACATTCCGGCCATGCTGGCCAACAAGGCTTGGGCCGTGCAAATATTCGAGGTAGCCCGTTCACGTTTTATATGCTGTTCCCGCGTTTGAAGGGCCATCCTGAGGGCGTGGTCCCCGTCGGCATCTTTTGAAATGCCTATGATCCGGCCAGGAATATGGCGCTTGTATTTTTCTAGCGTGGCAAAATAGGCTGCATGCGGCCCGCCAAAACCCATGGGAATCCCGAAACGCTGTGTGGAACCCACGGCAATGTCAGCACCTATTTCACCAGGGGATTTCAGGAGGGCCAGCGCCATGATATCGGCAATCACTGTCACCAGTGATCCGTGTTCATGGGCTTTATGCACCAAACCGGAGAAATCATTGATTTTTCCATCTGCACCCGGGTATTGCACGATGCACCCGATTACTTGATCATTGCATTTAAAATTCTTTAAATCAATAATTTTTAAATCAATGCCCACGGGACCGGCTTTCGTTTTTAATACATCCAGGGTTTGTGGGAAAATGTTTTGATCGACCATTATCGTGGAGGCCCCATTTTTTGCTTTTGCCCGTGAACGGGTGTTCATCATCATTAGCATCGCTTCTGAAGCCGCTGTTGCCTCATCGAGCAAGGAAGCATTTGCCATTTCCAAGCCCGTGAGTTCTATTATAATGGTTTGAAAATTTAACAAGGCTTCCAGCCTGCCTTGTGAAATTTCTGCTTGATAAGGGGTGTAAGGGGTATACCATGAAGGGTTTTCAAGAATGTTTCGTTGGATAACCGGGGGCAATATCGTTTCGTAATAGCCTTGGCCGATGAATGAACGGTATATTTTATTCTTGGCCGCCAGTTGGCGCAGCTTTTCCAGGATTTCTTTCTCGCTCATCGGCCCGGGCAGCTCGATGGCTTGGTTGGCGCGAATGCTATCAGGAATTGTTTGATCGATGAGTTCATCGAGGCTTTTCACGCCAATCTTGTTTAACATTTCTTTGATTTCTGTATTTCCGGGGCCTATTTGCCTTTCTAAAAAATGTGCCATAAAGTGGTTACAAATATTTTAAGTGAGAAAACAATTTTAAAATATAGTTATTTTTTCTTTTCCTAATTAAATTTTTCCATGATTATTTTAAAAAGGGATTATGTTTTTTTTCGTTTTCAATGGTGGTGGACGGGCCATGCCCCGGGTAAACCCTTGTGCCTGGGGGCAGGGAAAGGATTTTCTGGTGTATGCCCTTGACGAGCGTATCAAAATCGCCTCCTGGAAGATCGGTGCGGCCAATGCTTCCATTAAATAACACGTCGCCAATGATTAATATACCGGAAGGATGGTTGTAAAAGGCCAGGCTGCCTGGAGAATGACCAGGGACATGGAATAATTCAAGGGCCGAGCCCCCGATTTTTATGGATTCTCCTTCATCAATACACGTATCGAAGGCTGGTGGTTGATCGATATCTAAGCCGAAAAGCATCCCGTGCGTGACAGCCTCCTCTATCAGGTGGGCGTCAGCTTCATGGCCCATTATCGGCAAGCCTAATCCTTCTTTAACCCGCTTGTTGCCCATCACGTGGTCTACATGCCCATGGGTATTTAAAATAAATTTCGGGCGTAGTTTCTTGTATTCTAAGAATTTTTTTAGTTGTTGGTATTCTTGTTCATTTTGGCAACCAGGGTCCACGATAGCCGCTTCTCCTGATTCATCATGTAAAACATAGGTATTTTCCCGGAAAGGGTTAAATTCAAAAATTTCAAGTTGTAACATGCCTAAATTTTAGTTTTTTCCTTTCAAGAGGGGCACGAAAACAAAATCCCCGTGATTTTCTGATTCATAATCACCCTCGTCGCTGGTTTTTATCAACAGGATCATTTTTTGTCGTTCCCTGTAACCGACAGGGACTACCATCTTCCCGCCTGTTTTTAATTGCCCCAAGAGGTTTTCGGGAATTGATTCAGCCCCGGCTGTAACGATAATCTTATCATAAGGGGCATATGCATGAACACCCTTGTAACCGTCCCCGTAAAAAAAATGGGGATGATACCCGAGCTTGGGCAACAAGGCCTGGGTTTTAAGAAATAGGTCGCGCTGTCTCTCTATGGTAAATACTTTGGCCCCCATTTCCAGTAAAACGGCTGCCTGGTATCCCGAACCAGTTCCTACTTCAAGGACTTTCTCCCCTTTTTTTACCTCTAGCAACTGGGTTTGAAAAGCCACGGTAAAAGGCTGGCTTATAGTTTGCCCGGCACCAATCGGGAAGGCTTGATCCTTGTAAGCGAAATTCACGAAACCACTGTCCATGAACTCGTGCCGTGGCACCTTGCCAATGGCGCCCACCACCCTTTCATCTTCTATTCCCTTCGAACGCACGGTTTCAGCTAATTTCTCGCGCAGTCCTTTATGTTTAAATGTATCTGCCATATCCTGGTGAATATTCCGCGAATATATAGTTAGTTTATCAACAGAAAAAGTTGAAAAGTCAAAATATAAAAAACAAATAGAGTTATAGATTTTTATTATGTTCGCGTAAACCACTGGCCATGATAAAAATCGGTTTTCTTGATACCCGGGGCAATATTTTGCAAAACGATTTGTATAACGCACTTCCTACTACAAAGGTTTGTTTAGTAGGTTATCTTAAAAAAGAAGCCCCTTTGCCAAAAGATTGTTCTGTTCCCTACCAACCTGGCCTTGATGTATTAATTGAACAATCGGATATAATAATATGTTCAGGGGGAACTGTTTATCCAATGGAAATATTGGAAGATATAGTCAAAGCTTCCAAGGCCATTTTTTTTGAAGCCCCTTGCATGCAACCTTATGATTCCTTAAAGGAATTGGTAAAAATTGCTGAAGAAGCCAATACCACTATCCAATTTGACAAAAGAGCAAGCCAGGGAGATTTTTCGGAA
>CAZKIR010000357.1:563-1077 GCA_964552835.1 uncultured Bacteroidales bacterium | reverse complement strand
CAAACCCGTTTTTGTTGATATAGAAAAGTATATAGACGATAAGGGGTTAACCCCTGATAACTTTTTATATGGCTGTTTATACCATGATTTTGTATTTTTTCATCCGCTCCTGTCAACAACTTGCCGGAAAATTGCCCCTTTTTATTTTAAACTTTTTGACGATGGCCGGTTTATGTTGAATGTTCGTGTTGAATACGCGAACGGTTCAATTGTTCAAGTAACAGGTGGGAATTGCTTGCCGGCCACGAGGCATAGGGCGCGGGTTTTTCAACCAGGGGGTATCGTTCATGTTGATTATATTGAAAAGAGCATTTCCGGGCGAACGGGAAAAGGACAAAAAGAGATTGCAATGGCCTTGTCGGATTCCGGGTTTGAGCAAAAAAAGTTTCTGGTTGATTTAGAAATAATAGAAGAACATTTCATGAATGCCCAGTACATGAACAAACGAATGGAAGATGGGCTGGAGGTCATGGAATTGCTTCATGAAATCGGCGGGTCCTTGGAGTTTTTATAA
>CAZKIR010000357.1:0-553 GCA_964552835.1 uncultured Bacteroidales bacterium | reverse complement strand
TTTTTTCCTTTTTTATTAAGGAGTTTTTATAAAAATCCTTTTCTGTCTTTTATATATAAAACTTTTTAATACATTTGGGCAATCTTTTGGCCATGTTTTGAATTATTTGCAATGAACCCGAGAATTCACCGCTTAAAATATATTTTAATTGATTTTTTGTCCGCCGTTGCAGCGTGGACTTTATTTTTCGTGTTCCGGAAAATATATATCGAACCTCAGAAATTTGGTTTTCCTGTCCCTGTCGAGTTTGATAAAAAATATTTTTTGGGGCTACTCTTTATCCCCCTTTTTTGGTTACTACTTTATTATATTTCGGGGTATTACAAGGATATATACCGTAAGTCGCGATTGAATGAACTCGGGCAAACCCTTTTTATAACCCTTATCGGGGTTGTCGTGATCTTTTTTTCTCTTATTTTAGACGATACGGTCCTTATTTACAAGAATTATTATATCTCTTTCCTTGCCTTGTTCAGCTTGCACTTCATTTTCACTTACATACCCCGGTTCATCCTCACTACCAATACCATTCACAGGGTACACCGGGGTAGAA
>CAZKIR010000356.1:0-4595 GCA_964552835.1 uncultured Bacteroidales bacterium | reverse complement strand
TTATAAACATGCAGTAACTTTTTTATGGAAGTACTCCGTAAATTTCACACCCCACCCTATTGCCTATGCTGAATTGGCAAAGCATTACAATGCCCTTGAGCTATCGAACCGTTTGGAGGAATTCCTGGTGTATGGGATGTATCCAGAAGTGTTTTCATTGTCAAACAGAAAAGAAAAAGAACAATATCTTCGTCTTTTAACATCTTCTTATCTATATAAAGACGTGTTAGAGATTACATCTATCAAGCATTCTTCCAGGCTGGATGATTTGTTGCGCTTGCTCGCCTTCCAGGTTGGCAGCCAAGTATCATTAAATGAACTGGGGCGCTCACTGAACATGAGCAAAGATACGGTCAATAATTATATAGATTTATTGGAAAAATCATTCGTAATTTTCCGGCTGAAAGGGTTCAGTAAAAATCTAAGGAAGGAAGTGACCAAGATGGACAAAATTTATTTTTATGATCTGGGCGTCCGGAATGCCATTATCAATAACTTTAATACAATTAATTACAGGGACGACGTGGGGAAACTTTGGGAAAACTTTCTACTGACAGAACGAATGAAAAATTTACATTATAACCTGGAATTTCCTAATCAATATTTTTGGCGCACGTATTCCGGGGCAGAACTGGACTATATTGAAGAAAAAGGGGGCAAGTTATATGGATTCGAGTTCAAGCGCGGAGAAAAACAATCCAATGTTCCCGGTAGTTGGAAAGCAACCTATCCTGAAGCTGAATTTACATGTATCAACAACAATAATTACTATAAATTTTTGATGGGATAAAAGGGTTAATTGGCAAGTGGTGTACCCCTTCGGTAAACCTTCTGGGGATAAAAGTGTTGAAGGGGTAAATCCTCAAACCGATGTTTCGTCTTTCATTAAAATTAAATATTTTTTTTGTTTCCCAAGGTAAACCTTTTACGGACCGTAGAGCCATCCCCCTTCAGGGGATTCAGGGGTAGCGGGAAGCCCCCTTCGCTGAAGCTTCGGGGGACGATGGAACCAAAATACCGTGTTAAAAAATCGCCGTACGCTTGAGTATCTCGGCAATTTTTTGATCGTTTTCGCCCATTTCTTTCAAGACAGATTTTATTTTTTGTATTTCGGCTTTTTCTTGGTATATGCTTTCTTTCAATGGATAGATGGCCGTTCGGCGATCCCAAATGGTATATCCCAGGTTGATAACAACCAAGCCAATAAGGATAGAAAGTGCCCAATATAAAAATGTAAATTGTTTATTGATACTTTCTATTTTAGCATTCGTTTCGTTTCTTAGTGAATTCATTTCGTTTCTCAATGAATTCATTTCGTTTCTGATCGCTTTTTGTTCAACTTCAACCCGTATTAACCTATCCCGGTCGTCGAGGGTGAAAGGCACTTCCTTTTGGGCGAAACCATTGGCAGTAAGTATCAAAAAAAATATGAAAAACAATTGTTTCATGATCAATAAAAGCTTTGTTACAAATATACATAATTTGATGGAAAAATAAAGTGTGGAGGGTTGAATGATTTCCCCCCGCGATATACCCCCGGGGGATAAAAGTGTTAAGTGTTTAGTGAAGCCCTGAAAATGCTTGGGTTTAGCACATCTTGAATAAAAACCAGTGGCTTGCCATTTATCCTTATTGATTGGAAAGAAAGGGCTTTTTCAATATCCCCCAAATGATAAACCGGTTTGTTTTCCAATTTCTTGTTCGCGTTTTTCAAGTTTGTATCCAAAAAACCCTGAACAATCCAGTAAGATATTTCGTTCTCGACAAAATTTTTCACGAAAATGCCTGTTTCATCGGCACCGAAAATAAACACCCGGTTTTGGACGTGTTCCCGTGTATGGAAAAAATACAAGATATTCTTGAGGATAATCCGGTAAATAACCATACCACTAAACAAAATGAAAAAATCTACCAAGATGATAGTAAAA
This sequence comes from uncultured Bacteroidales bacterium, assembly GCA_964552835.1. Lineage (GTDB taxonomy): Bacteria > Bacteroidota > Bacteroidia > Bacteroidales > CAYFUP01 > CAZKIR01. The sequence continues at coordinate 2,667 of CAZKIR010000356.1, read as the reverse complement.
TCAATCTTTATCTTACTGTCAAATGAATGAATACTTAAAAATATTAAGAAAAAACATACAAAGGGGAAGGGTTTTGATTTTCTGAAAGTGTTTGTTTCGGATTTGTAATGTCGTACCTACGGCACTCGGAAACTTCTGTCGTACGCGAGGGCTACCATAATTTCGTCTCTACGAGACTCTTAATGTCAACATTAGAAATCTTACCTTCTTGTCGGAAAATAAAGATAATGCGTGCCTTAGCCAGACCTAACAGGTTTCAGAAACCTGTTAGGTCTGGGGTACATGACGCGCGTAGCATAGTTTCGTCGCGTTCTTGGCGTGAATCATTTTTCCCCTTAGCCAGACGCTGGCAGGTTTTGAAAACGCTGCCAGGGCGGGGGTGTATAAACTTGAAGTTGTTCATTAAATACAATAATCTTCCAACAAGCAATTGAAAATATACAGATAAATTTTATTTTTTGATGGAAAACTTAAAGTATCCTTTCCCGAATCAAAAAAAGAATGAGCCTGGTATAAAAAGCATCTTTATTGCCAAACTCGTCGTTGTCGAGAATTTTTGATTCCTCATTAACAGTCAGTTAACTGCGGTTCAAAAATTCTCTCCGCCTTGATTTTGACAAAAATATACCTTTTTATACTGGGCTCAAGAATCTTCAAAAAAATGAATCCGGAAATAAAGAGCGAAATCACCCTGGAATTGAAAAACCTGATAGATTGTTTTGAACATATCAATAAATAACAATCCTACCCCGGAATCTGAATCTTGATTAAAATTTTACCTGAAATTTTTTATGCTTTTCAAAGGGGGTGTTGCTCGGATGGATTACAATTAATTTCACTTATGTTCAATAATAGCTTCCAGGCATCTCATAGCCGTATTTCCATCCCACAGCTCCGGTCTTTGTGGTGTCCTATCCAGCTTCAGGGTATCGTTGTATTCTTTGCTTATGCGTTCAATATTGTTGCCTACCGGGACGCTGGCGCCACCATGTTCACGCAGGGTTACCAGGCGTTCGGTATTCCAGCGAAGGGTGAGACAGGGGGGGGCAAGCACACGGCATTCTTCCTGCAGACCGCCGCTGTCGGTAAGCATCAGACGGGCATTCATGTTCAGGCGTAACATTTCGTGGTAGCCTATCGGATGCAAAAGGATAAGTCGTTCACTGTTTTCAGAATAACTTCACTGAAGGAGTAAAATGAAATTTTATTTTATGACTTGAATTTCAGTTTGGCAAGCGATAATAAAGGAATTGGTCTCTAATAATTTCAACATATAATTCCAATGTTTTTCAAAATAATTATGTAAGCCATTTAGTTTAAAATTTCCCAACTGGAAATATATGATTTTCGGAGCTTGACTTTCTGTAATAAACTTAATGTAAAAATCCACGTCTTTTGTTAATATTATCAGTCCATTTTCCAACGCGTAGTTCCAGATATCGTTATCTGACATACGCGAATTAATATCAACAACATGTATAAACCGGGGGTCATTGAAAAAACTAAAATATTTTGGCAAATTTACATCAATGAGATAGGTTTCATTCATCTTTTAAGAGGCCTTAAAGGGATAGTTAATGAATGAATGATCAGCCATTTGGGAAGCAAACTGAAAACACGCTTTGATATCTTCTTTTTCAAGTACAGGGTAGGCTGTTAATATATTATCTTCGGTTTCTCCTGCAGCAATATACTCCAATATGGTTTTAACAGTAATTCTCATACCTCTTATGGTAGGCTTCCCGTTGCAAATGTTTGGATCAACTGTGATTCTTTCCATTGTATTTTCATTTAATCATGAATATATTAATATAATAACTCAAATTTAACCTATATTGATGTGCATACTACCTGTCTTTACAAAGGTAATGATAATTATTAAATTACTATGATTTTTTGATGGGATAAAAGGGTTAATTGGCAAGTGGTGTACCCTTTCGGTAAACCTTCTGGGGATAAAAGTGTTGAGGGGGGTAAATCCTCAAACCGATGTTTCGTCTTTCATTAAAATTAAATATTTTTTTTGTTTCCCAAGGTAAACCTTTTACGGACCGTAGAGCCATCCCCCTTCAGGGGATTCAGGGGTAGCGGGAAGCCCCCTTCGCTGAAGCTTCGGGGGACGATGGAACCAAAATACCGTGTTAAAAAATCGCCGTACGCTTGAGTATCTCGGCAATTTTTTGATCGTTTTCGCCCATTTCTTTCAAGACAGATTTTATCTTGCTTATTTCAACTGTATCCCGCTCCACTTCATTTAAGCGTTCCCTTATCGGGTAAATTGCCGTCCGCCTGTCCCAAATAGTATAGCCAAGGTTTATAACAACTAGCCCGATAAGAATTGAAAGTGCCCAGTACAAGAAAGTAAACTGCTTTTGTATGCTGTCAAATTTAACGTTCATCTGTGTTTCAAGGGAACTAATCCTTTCGTTCACCTGCGTTTCAAGGGAACTAATCCTTTCGTTCGTGGAATTAATCCTTTCGTTCGTGGAATTAATCCTTTCATTTATTTGCTTTTCTAACGAGCTCACCTTCTCTTCCAACCGGATAATCCTGTCCCGGTCGTCAAGTGTGAAAGGCACTTCCTTTTGGGCGGAACCATTGGCCGTAAGTACCAAAAAAAATATGAAAAACAATTGTTTCATGATCAATAAAAGCTTTGTTACAAAT
>CAZKIR010000355.1:0-4597 GCA_964552835.1 uncultured Bacteroidales bacterium | reverse complement strand
ATAAATATAAAATATTGATTATTAATGTTCAACTAAAAATATATTCGAGTGAAAGTAAATAAAAATAGTGCCTTCCGGTATACCTATTGGCTTATCACGATCACTGCGGCTATTCGGCTTTTCCTGGCCTGGTGGTCTGGCCTGGGAATTGGTGAAGCTTACTATTTCAGGGGAGCAAAAGAATTGGCCTTAAGTTATTTTGATCAACCCCCCTTGTTCCTCTGGTTGGGTGGTTTGAGCATACGCTTTTTCGGGGAAAGTTCCCTGGCCCTTCGCCTACCCTCTGTATTTTTGTTCGCGGGCACTTCATGGGTATTGTTTCTTATCGCGAAAAAGTTATATTCGGCCCGGGCGGGTTTTTTTGCCGTGGCTTTAATTAACATCAGCATCGTGTTTACCGTTCCGGTGGCCACTTGGTTTCAACCCGATGCACCTTTAATGTTTTTCTGGATTTTATGCGCGTATTTTATCGTGTTAACGATGTTTCCCGGGCATGATACCAACGAGCCTTCTTACCGGCATAGCAAGGAGGTATACCTGAACTGGGGGTTGATTGGTTTGTTCCTCGGCTTTACTACCTTAAGTAAATACCACGCTGCATTCCTGTTATTGGGCGTGTTGTTGTTTACCATGTCGAAACCCCGGCACCGGCATTGGATTAAACACCCCGGCCCTTACCTGGCCATTTTTATTAATTTACTGGTATCCCTTCCAATTTTTATATGGAACGCGGATAACGAGTGGGTTTCATTTGTTTTCCAGGGTTCCAGGGCAGGTAGTGGCAATGGTTTTTCCCTGCACCCGCTCTGGTTTGCCAGGAATATCCTTGGGCAGGCCTTGTGGCTTGCACCCTGGATATGGGTACCCTTGATCATGACATTGATCCGTTCTTATAAAAACAGGAAAGAAAATGATAAAGCAGCTTTCTTTTTCTGGACATCTGTTTTACCGATTGTTTTTTTTACTGTTATTACCCTTTGGTCCAACACGCAATATCATTTTCACTGGCAAGCCCCGGGCTACATGATGTTGTTTATTCCCTTGGGTGCCTGGGCTGCTAAAAGGCTCGATAACCCTCATAGGGCTAAGAAAACCCGCCGTTGGCTGTTTTTGTCTGCTATTTTCACGGTGGTACTGGCCGGGGTATTTACCACGCACATGGTTACAGGGTTTTGGCAAAACCATGGCCCCCGCTGGATCGTGCAGCAATTTGGTGGCAAGCATGATCCGACCATCGAGGGGGTTGATTTTGATGAAATACGTGATCGTTTTAAAGATGAGGGTTGGCTGGAACAAGACAGTTTGTTCGTGGGCACCGTGCGCTGGTGGCAAACAGGGAAAGTTGACTGGGCCCTGAAAGCTGAACTGCCCCTGGTGATTTTTAATGATGACCCGAGAAATTTTGCCTTTTTTGCCGATCCTGCCGATTTACCGGGCTACGATTGTGTTATCGTGACCATGGGCAATGCCAATTCCGTGAAAAGTGACGTGAAACCATTTTTTGAAAAGGTGGAAAAACGGGAAAGCATCCCCATCAAACGGGCCGGTGTTACCGAGCTGGAAATGGACGTGTATTACGCGACCGGGTTTAAATTACCTGAAAAAAAGCGCCCCTGGTTCCACGTGTACCGTCAATTAAAAGGTCAATTCCCTTTCGAAATAGGAAATTAAGCCCTGCGATTTTGAAAAAATGCCATACATGAGGGCGCGATTTATCGCGCCCCATAATTTATTTGTCGCGGGATCCAACCCGCCTAGCGACTGGTGACACGAAGTAAAAAAAAACAATAAACCAATCAATTACCAAAGAGATTAATCCCCCTGTCCAACCAGTTTTTGTTTGGTTTTTGCATGAAATGCCATGACAACAGGCCTGCCAAACAACCAATCAGCGAGCCGGCCCACACGTCGGGCAGAAAATGCAAGGAGAGGTAAATCCTCGAGTAGCCTACCAGGATAGCTAAAATAAGCCAAGTTACTTTTAAAGGATTTTGCCGGCTAAGCAATGTCAACACGGTAAAAAGGGCAAAGGCCGAAGCCGTGTGGCCGGATGGAAAACCGTGCCTTGTATACATTTTTATCCCTTCCACCAGGTGCAAACTGATATTTTCATCAAAAAATCCCATGGGCCTGGCTATATTTTCAAAAAGAAGCCTTTTCATGATTTGAACCACTAAACCTGATGATAAGTAGGCCATTGCATTAATTATCGCCAAACGGTAGCGAAAAAATAACAAGACCGCTGTAACTATTCCCGCGGTGACGCCGTCTCCCAGGAAAGTCAACCATTTAAAAAGTACGTCGGAAGAGTCTGAGTGAAAACGGTTGAAGAAAAGATGGGTTTCTCCCTTGTCGAACAAAAAGATTAAAATACCTGTTACCAGGAGAATTATCCCGTAAGGGAGAAAGAAAGGCAGGTTTTTTTGAAGGGTTTTGCCCATGGGTCCTTTTTTTTGAATTAGTTTTCAATAACTTGAAAAAAATATAATTTTTGTGCAATATATCCAGCCACAAAAATAAATTATCGTCATTAAAGTGAAACAAAAACTTAGAAAATAAATTAGCCCCAATTAAAACCGAGCAAAAAAATTGTAAATTGCTAACGGTATGAATAAAAAAGCAATAGCACTGCCCGCTTTGAAACAAGACACCAAATTACCGGTTATTTTAAACCGTTCTGAACTAAAAGCGCTTTTGAACAATTAGCGATGTCCAAAGAAAAGGAAACCACTGTTGAGCGCACGAAACGGCTTACAGGTTTTGATGTTGGTTTATGTCCTGTTTGTAAAAAAGGCAGGATGAAGGTTATCCGGGATATACCACGCACCAGGTCACCTGCAGGCCATCTGCCAACGATGCTGTTTTTCAAGCCAATCACCAAGTCGTTTTAACATCATCAAGAGGCTCATCAAAGACGGGTGAGATATTAATCTGTCCCTTTGCACACCCAAATTGCGGTTTCTTTTTTTAATTACAAAGAGACAAATCTTTTTTGAAATTTTCATCTCTTGGATAATCATTTTGCCAATCAGTTTGTTGCCACCGGGTAGGTTAGGAGGAATAAACCTCTCTTCCCCCCTAAGAACCGTACCCCGATGAAAAATCGGGGCAGGCTGTGATACTTTCGCATTATATGGCTCAAGCACTTTAAAGGTTTACTCATTCCTGAGAGAACCCGGTTACAATCAAATTGTAACCTTGGCGATTCTTCTTTATAGCCAACTCACTTGCAGTGTCGGGGTGCACGCGATGAATATTCCATCCTCGCTCATTTGCTTTCCTTGATTTGCTGGTTCTATACAGGTTCTCGCCAAAAAGCACCAGTTGAAGGTCAGCAGTCTTTCGACTGTAGTAATGTTTCAACTACTATTTGTACTATTACTGTACAACATTTGCTTGTTTCAACCTCTCTGTCCGGTGTTTATTCATAATGTTATTATTTTCAAAGGTGTTCCCCGCTTTTATGCCGGGCAGGCTATGAGCTCACTTCGTTCGGTTCCCGATGCCTTACGATTTTTGACCACACCATATTGTAGAAAAAGAGCGCCGGGCTTCCGTGTTCCGTGTAAATAACAAAAAAATGCAGGTTTAGGCCCATGCTGTCCACTGGTCGATCTACATCCCCGTAAACGCAAGGTTAAACACGTTTATCCTGCCGACTCACCATTTTGGTACAGGGCTATCATTCTCTTTTTATTCGCAATATCTAATGTTTTTTAAGGTGCTCATGAGCTCCCTTCGGTCGGTTCGCTTCTTTCGCCATCTCGATGGTTAGGCAATGTTCACATATGTTAGGCTGCGTGTTTTTTATTTATCATAATGGTATTTACAGCTATATATCAATAAATCATTGTTATTAACCTGATAAACTAATCTATGTTCTCTATTAATTCGTCTTGACCAAAATCCTTTTAAATCAAATCTCAATGGTTCTGGTTTGCCAATTCCTTCAAATGGATGCCGTTGAATGTCTTTTATCAAGTCATTAATCTTTTTTAACATTTTCTTATCTTCATTTAGCCAGGAAATATAATCTTCCCAAGCATTTACAGAGAAAGTAATAGTCATAAGTCTTCGATTATGTTTTTGCGAATTACCTTTCCTGCTTTCATCTGATTTATTGATTCATATAATCTATCAGCATTTGCTTTAGAACTCAACAAATGCATAGTTTCGATTATAGAATTGTATTCATCCAAGGACAATAATACTGTCCCTTTACCAGTCCCACGTTTTATGATTAATATTTCATTATTATTTTCGACATCATCAAGGAATTTTTTTAGTCCAGTTCTAAACTCTGTATAATTTGCAGCTATCATAATGTTATTATTTAAGTTATTTATCAAGTACAAATATAAGTACTTTTTAATCAAAATCAATGGTACAAATTTACTGTGGGAGTTTTTTTAACATGCAGCCTAAACGGTTGGCGGTATGAAATCGTTGGGGATTGCGGGCTACTTACCTGTCCAGTTAAGCCAAACTTAACGCAGGCAGAATGTTTGCTTAACCACTTAACCCCCAAAGTTTTATACTGCTTGTGTGTGCCCTGCATGAGCAGCAGTGCACCACTGCGAAAGCTCTGAATAAATTC
>CAZKIR010000354.1:2520-4604 GCA_964552835.1 uncultured Bacteroidales bacterium | reverse complement strand
AAAGCTGATAAATTTCCAACTTCTGAAAACTAAAATACAACATATAAACTACCTGTCTGCCGAATTCTATGATAAAACCTAACGAGTATTTAGCTTAATTGTATATATAAGAAAACACGAATAGCAAGATCACCGTGAATGAAATACTTCTATTCCCTCTTTCAAAAATTCAAGGTACTCGTCCGTGTCCAGGTTCATGGCCATGGGCCCGTTTAACAATTCCCCTTCTGTATTCACCAGGGCATAATAGGGTTGCGAATTTATATTAAACTGGCTAATTTGAAAATCCGCGTTTTTCTTCCCGATAGTTTTTTTCCATTTCCCGTCATAACTTGATTTTACCCACTCTTCCCCGGGCAGTTTGGTTTTGTCGTCCACGTATAGGGCCACGATAACATATTCCTGGCGCAAGAGTTCCAATACCCTCTTGTCAGACCACACCTCGGCTTTCATTTTTTTGCAATTGCTACACGCGTGCCCTTCAAAATCCAACAAAACCGGTTTACCTAGTTGCTTCGCGCAGGCCAGGCCTTCTTCATAACTAAAATAGCCTTTCAAGCCATAGGGAAGGTGCAAGAAATCCGAGTAACGCGCTTCACCGCAAAAAGTCGGGTGGTTTGCAACAGGTAATGAAGCCATTACGTTACCTTGTTGTACCGAGAAGTCCTTTTCTGACCGGGCGGGCAACAAAGAAGAGATGCCCGTTAAAGGGGCACCAAACAAGCCGGGGACCATGTATACAGCGAAGGAAAAAGCCGCGATAGCCAACACCAGGCGTGGGAATGTAACATGCGGTATATCACTATCATGCGAAAATTTTATTTTTCCAAGCAAGTACATGCCCAGCAAGAAAAAGGTCGTGATCCAGATAGACAAGTATACTGGCCGGGTAAGAATATTCCAATGATAGGTTTGGTCTATGGTACTTAAAAATTTAAACGCGAAAGCAAACACGATAAATCCCAGGACGACTTTCACCGAATTAAGCCAACCGCCTGATTTTGGCAATCCTTTCAGCCAACCCGGGAAAATGGCAAACAGGGTAAATGGCAAGGCAAATGCCAAGGAAAAGCCAAACATGCCCAGGGTAGGTTTCAACACGGCACCGCCCGCTGATTCAACCAACAGGGCGCCCACGATGGGACCGGTACATGAAAAAGAAACGATGACCAGGGTCAGTGCCATGAAAAAAGCGCCCAGGATACCGCCCTTGTCGGCTTTTTTATCGGCCCGGTTTGCCAGGCTATTGGGAAGTACCAGCTCGAACATGCCAAAAAAAGATGCCGCGAACAACAAGAAAAGGACAAAAAAGATAAGGTTCGGTATCCAATGCGTGCTCAAGGTATTGGCAAAACCGGCCCCGGCGCTGGTCAGCGATACGATAAGGCCAATCGAGGTGTATATCAGGATAACCGAGAAGCCAAAAAACAAGCCAGTAAAAATGGCCTTGCCACGCCCGCCTTCCTGGTTCATGAAAAAACTCACTGTCATGGGGATCATGGGAAACACGCAAGGTGTAAATATACCGGCCAGGCCAGCCAGGAATGATATCAAGAAAAAAAGCCACAAGGATGTACCTTCCCCGCTGTCCTTGCTTCTCTTTGTTTCTGTTTTTGCCCCATCACCCGTTTCATTTCCAATCTGGATGGGTTTTACCTGAATATCTACCTCTTGCTTCCCGGCAAGGGCTCCTTTATCGCCGCGCATTTTTTCTTCCTGTCCAAGAGTAGCCTTCACTTCTCCCAACGGGATAGAAAAATCATATTCCTTTGGCGGCAGGCAACGCTGGTCGTCACAACTCATGTACTCCACGAAACCCGATACCACCGCCGGCCCATCCTGTAACTGGATTTTTTGGCTAAACCGTGCCTCCCGGCTATGCAGCCGCAATTTCATATCAAAAGCCGGGTCGTCTTTTATCTCGCCCTCGTCCAAGGCTTTAGTTGGCCCGGTTAATTGATAACCCTCTTTCTTATCAAAATGAAAAGAAGTGGGCACCGGGCCTCCCCCTGGTAAATCCATGCCATACAGGTGCCAGTTAGGGTCAATCTGGGCTCTAAAAACAATCTCGTACTCGTTTTCGG
>CAZKIR010000354.1:0-2510 GCA_964552835.1 uncultured Bacteroidales bacterium | reverse complement strand
CGGTAATTTCATTTACCTGCCGCGACCATTCAACAGGCTCTAATACTTGCGCACGGGCAACAAATCCAAAAAAAACAGACATGGCCGGGATCAAAGCCCAGGATACGAATTTTTTCATGAGGTAGTTAATCTTTTTTTAAATTCTTTTTTTACAAATTATAATTATTCTAACCTGCATGAATAATGCAGGCTAAAGTAGATAAACACTAAAATAACAAAAAGGTTTGGAACAAGTCCCATGCCAGAAACCTTGAAAAGCCTTTAAGCATTTTATTAGAAATATATTTATGATGGATAACACTTATACCAGCGGATAAAACGCATCCTCGATATGGTTTATGACGTGGGCTTTTCCCGAGAATACTACTTCGATAATGTCAAAGCGCACCTCGAGATCGATGTCTTTTTGTTCCACGTACGCGTTGGTAGCCTGGATAATACCTCCTTGTTTCTTCTTGGTCACGGCATCCCGGGGGTTTTCCATGGCACCGGCAGCACGGGTTTTCACTTCCACCACTACCAGTAAAGCATCTTTACAACAAACGATGTCTAGCTCTTTTTTCTGATAATAATATTTCGTGTCAAGAATTTCATAACCTTTTTCACGCAAGTACAAGATAGCCCGTTCTTCTCCCTCGTCACCTGTTTCTTTGGTTGTTGGTATTTTTTGTATATCCCTGGCCATAATACAAATATAACTATATTTCCCATACTTTCAAAATCAGCATGTTAATCCCCTGCTCCCTATTCCTTACACGAACCGCAACGAAACCCCTTCACCCGTGCATTCCAACTCGGCCTCGCGGCCAATGATCAAGGGGTAATTTGGCGCCTCGTGCCCGGCAGGAAAACCATAACATACCGGGTAGCCATATTCCTTCACGTGGCTGGCTATAATCTCGTAAGCAGTTTTCCCAAAGGGGTAACGGCCAGGTTTTATCCCCGTCATATGACCAATAATCAAGCCTTTCAACTTTCCAAGCTTACCAGTTTGTTTCAGGTTTACCATCATCCGGTCGATATGGTAATCATATTCCCCAATTTCCTCCAGGAAAAGAATTTTACCGTCAGTTTGGATTTCATCCCGGGTGCCAGTTAAGCTATAAATCACTGATAAGTTGCCTCCGGTAAGGGGAGCCGTAACATGGCCATACTTATTCAAGGCAAAGGGTCCCAATTGATATTGAAAATCCCCGCCAAACAATATTTCTTTCAGGGCAGCGAGCGGTTCGGCCGGTTTGCCTGACAAAAAATCAGAAGCCATAGGGGCGTGCAGGCCTTGCAGGCCATAATTTTGGTAAAGGTGCAGGTGAATGGCCGTGATATCGCTATAGCCGGTAATCCACTTCGGTTGATTTATCAGGGGCGCGAAATCCACCCGCTCCATCATGCGCACGGTACCATACCCCCCCCGGGCACAAAAAATGGCTTTCACGCTAGCATCTTGTAATAGAGACTGAAAACCATTTGCCCGTTCCTGGTCAGTGCCCGAGAAAAGATAGTGTTGCCCAAGTAGGTTAGCTGCCTCGCACGTGTCGAGGCCCCAGCGCTTAAAATAGAGCATGGCCGCTTCCACGTTTTCGCCCGGCACCCTTCCCGCAGGGGCCGTGATCCCTATTCGATCGCCGGGTTGTAATCGTTCTGGTTTCATGGTATTTTGCATGATGGTATAGGTTTTTTATTTTCCTTAAAAATTTCTCCTTATCTTTGCGGATAAGAAAACAAAACAGAAAAGCCTTTCTGACGTTAGCCTGTATATTAATAAAAAATACAGCTTAGCTAAATTACTGAAATCTATACAAAACAAAAAACACGCCTGTATTAACATGAAAAATTTCAAAAGATACCTCGTTACTGCCGCCCTTCCTTATGCCAACGGGCCCTTGCACATTGGCCATATTGCCGGGGCATACCTGCCATCTGATATTTACGTGAGGTACCTCCGCCTGAAAAAGAAAGACGTGGTTTTTGTATGTGGCTCTGACGAACACGGGGTACCGATAACCCTTAGGGCGCGCAAGGAAAACAAAACACCCCAGGAAATTGTTGACCGCTTTCACGAGATAAACAAGAAAGGCTTTGAAGACCTGGGCATCCAGTTCGACATATACCACCGCACCTCAGACAAATTGCATTACGAAACGGCCTCCGGTTTTTTTACCCGCTTGCACGGGCAGGGTGAATTCCTGGAAAAGGAAGAAGAGCAATATTTTGATGAAGAAGCCGGGCAGTTCCTGGCCGATCGCTACATCGTGGGCACTTGCCCCAAGTGCGGGTTCGACAAAGCCTATGGCGACCAGTGCGAAAAGTGTGGCAGCAGCCTGGGCCCGAAAGAGCTGGAAAACCCTAAATCCATGCTCAGCGGTAACCCGCCACAGCTCCGCGAAACCAAGCACTGGTACTTGCCCCTTGACAAGTACCAGGATGATTGGCTGGAAGACTGGATAGACAGTCACAAGAAAGACTGGAAAGCCAATGTTTACGGCCAATGCAAGAGTTGGCTGGATCAA
>CAZKIR010000353.1:0-4607 GCA_964552835.1 uncultured Bacteroidales bacterium | reverse complement strand
CCACGGGCGGGCATCTTGCCCTGCTCACGGCCATGGACAGTGAAATAGAGAAAGATTTGCTAGGGCAACTGAATCCCTGGCAGCCCAGGGCACTGGTTTTGTTCAACCCCGTTATCCTGACCAACCACCAGGGCTATGGCGCCCAAAAACTCGGGCAAGACTCCCTGACCGCTTCACCGTTTCATAACCTCGAAAAACCCCTGCCCCCAAGCTTGATCATGCACGGTACCCACGACCAGGTAATCCCCTTTGAATGGGTCCAAAAATTTACCGAAAAAGCCAGGCAAAAAGGTGGCAAATGTGAAATAGCCCCGTATGACGGGCAAAAACATGGCTTTTTTAATTACCAGCACGCGGGAAAAGTTTTTTTTAAAGAAACCCTTTACGAGACCGATATTTTCTTGCAGAAACTCGGTCTATTGCAAGGCCAACAACAAATCCTGCAACCCGTGCCGGCCTACCTCATGGCCGGGGAAGCCACGGAACATTCTATCGTGCTGCAATCCCGCCTGGGTTATTCCGATACGCTAATACAGGGAAACATATACGGCACCAGGGGCTTTGCTTATTTTGAATACGCCGATAACCCTGGTTTTAAAAGGGCCAAAAAATCAGGTATACTGCAAGCCAATAAAACAAACGATTTCACGCTCAAGGCGAAAATTGATGAGTTGTTGCCCGGCAGGCGATACTATTATCGCTTGCACCATGGCAAAAGACAAGATAAGCAATCCTTGGTTTCCAGGGCTGCCTCGTTCAAAACCTTGGGCGGCGCAACCGGGGACAGCCCCGTGAGCATGGTTTTCGTGACCGGCTCGCATTACGAGCGGTATTACCTGGGCGGCCAGTTTAAAACCTTCACAGACTCCCTGCCCTTGCACGAACAATACAGGTATAAAATAGACAACGGCTTGGGGTTCCCGAACCTGGCCACCATAAAAAAACACCAGCCCGACTATTACGTGGGAAATGGCGATAACGTGTATTACGATCATCCTTACAAGGCGCAGGCCAAAGCACCGCTTATTTTCCATGCCCCGCATGCAAGACATGCTAGAACAAACGGCAGCCTTCTGGATGAAAGACGACCACGATTACCGCTATGACGACGCCGACACCACCGGCAATAGAAAGCCCTCGCACTCCCTTGGCAAGGCCATCTTTATCGAGCAAGTACCACTTGGCCACCAGGGCGAAACACCCTTGACCTACCGCACCAGCAGGCTAAACAAGCACTTGCAATCATGGTTCTTGGAAGGGAGGGACTATCGCAGTCCCAATAATAAGGCCGACAACCAGGAAAAAACCATCTGGGGGACCAAACAAGAAAAATGGTTAAAAAAAACCTTGCTGGAAAGCGATGCCCTTTTCAAGATCATCGTTACCCCTACCCCGATGGTTGGCCCCGACGACAAGCGGAAAACGGACAACCATACCAATATTGGCGGGTTCAGGACAGAAAGAAAAATGTTTTTCGATTGGTTGACGGACAACGGTTTCCTGGAAAAGAACCTTTATTTTGTATGCGGCGACCGACACTGGCAATACCACGCCAAGCACCCATCGGGCTACGAAGAGTTTAGTAGCGGGGCGCAAGTTGATGAAAACAGCCGCCTGGGCAGGAAAGCCGGCGACCCGAATTCAACCGACCCGGGAGGCTTGATAAAGCAATTCTATTTACAAGAACCGGCATCCGGGGGCTTTTTAAAACTCGTGCAAGAAAAAAAAGAAGGAATGCCCGTGTTGCAGTTCCTGTTTTTTAATGAAAAAGGGGATACCCTGTACTGGCACGTGAAAACTCCAATAATGTAAATACCTGCAAATCTTTTATCAATGACTACTATACAAATTCAGATGAGAAAACTTTTCTTGTTATCATGGTTGCTTCCCTTTGCATGTGTTTCGCAAGAAATGATATCAGAACAGGTCTATGGTTATATCATACCCATTGAATTGGATATTGACACAACGTATTTTTATCAACTTGATCATGAATACTGTACTTAAAGCTTACTTGGAATAAACAAAAGCGGGGCATGTACTTTCACGGGAACATACCCGTTTGAAACAAGAAAAGAACGTACTTGAAAAATAATAATAATAATTCGAGATTAATATATAGCTCTTTATCATAAACCTGCCCCCCTACCCTTCCGCGTGTTCCGTGGCCAACCGATAAACTATCAGCTTGTCCGTAAATTCCATGTCCACGACCTCGATGGAAATCAGGTCTACCAGGATTTTCTTGGCCTGAAAGCGGGTAAGGCGGGCAATTTTACAAAATTTTGTCAAGGTAATCGATTGGTTTTCTTCCAGGTAATCCAAGAGTTTTTTCTCGTTTTCGCTGTATCTTAATTTTACCCCCTGCTTTTTTTTCCGGTTTTTCCAAACCCTTATTAGCACGTCGTTGGCCAGGCGGTTTTCATCATGTACCCGTAGGTAGGCCATCCATTTCCCGTCTTTGCCGGGGGCCAGGTGGGGCCGCTGTTCGCTCTTGGGGATATCTACCTCCAATACCACCTTGCCCTGGTACCCCCATTCGCGGGTTTCAAACTTCACGGCGGGCTTGCAGTACATTTCGGCGGCCGCTTCTACCATGTAATATTCTTCCTCGGAGCGTACCCCCGCTATGGCCCCGTTGTCTTTTACCCCGATCAACAGCTTTCCCCCGTCTGTATTAGCAAATGCAGAAAACGAACGGGCAATCTTCTTAGAATCCGATATCTCGAACTTGAAATCCAGGTGCTGGTGCTCCCCTTCGGCTATCAATCGTTGCAGGTATATTGACATGGTTTTGCAAGCTAAAAATTCATAAATGCCTGGCTACTGCCCCAGGCATATTTTCTCGTTTTCAGCCGGTTGGCCTTTACCAGATATTGGCCCTTTTCCCGGGTGCCAGGTACAAGGGCGAAGAAGTATCCACGGGAAAAGCCGCGTAAAATTCAGGGATGTTAAAAACCGCCCCGTTCACACGGTACTCGCCCGGGCTGTGGACATCCTCCCGCAGGCGCCTCATCAATTCTTCATCTCGTATATTTTGCCGCCACACCTTCGCGTACGATAAGAAAAACCGCTGGGAAGCTGTAAACCCATCAATTGGTGATGGTTCCGGTTTCCCTTCCAGGGCCTTCTCAAGCGCGTGGTACGACACGTTTAGCCCGCCCACGTCGGCAATGTTCTCGCCCAGGGTCAGTTCCCCGTTCACGCCCAGGCCCAAGGAATCAAATACCATGAAACGGTTATACTGGTTTACCAGTACCTTGGTCCTTTCCTTGAATTGTTCCTCGTCGGTTTTTGTCCACCAGTTCTCCAGGTTTCCTTCCTTGTTGTAATGCCGGCCCTGGTCATCAAAACCATGAGTCATCTCGTGCCCGATTACCACCCCGATGGCCCCGTAATTCACGGCCTCGTCGGCATGCAAGTAAAAGAAAGGGGGCTGCAAAATGGCAGCCGGAAAAACGATCTCGTTATTACTGGGGTTGTAATAAGCGTTCACGGTTTGCGGGTTCATATGCCATTCATCCGGATCCGCGGGCTTGCCCAATTTTTCGATATTATCGCGAAAAGCAAATTGCCGGCCTTCCAAAACGTTATGCAAGTAACTGTCACGCTGGATGTTTAGGCTGGAATAATCTTTCCATTTATCGGGATAACCAATTTTGATGTTCATGCTTTCCAGCTTGGCCAAAGCTTCCAGTTTGGTTTCTTCTACCATCCAATCCAGTTCTTTTACCCTGTCGGCTAAAGAAGCTTTCAAATTCATCACGAGGCCCATCATGCGTTGCTTAGCCCCGGGCGGAAAATGCTTTTCCACGAAACGTTGGCCCACGGCTTCGCCCAGGGCATTATTGGTAGACTGTATCATCCGCTTCCACCGGGCTTGTTGTTCTTCTTTGCCGGATAGTTTCCTTCCAAAAAAGTCAAAATCGGCCTGTTCATATTCTGATGATAAAGCTGAAGCTGTCTCGTGCAGCAGGTGCCATTTCAAGTACACTTTTAAATCCTCCAGCGGGGTTTCTATCATCACGTGGTGCAGCGCCTTGAAGAACTTGGGTTGGGCCACGTTCAAAGAGTCTGGTGGGGCGCTCCCGATCTGTTTAAAATAGGCTGCCCATTTGATGGAAGGGCATATATCCTGCAGCTCATCAATAGACATCTTATTATACGTGGCACGCGGGTCCCTTCGTTCCAGGCGGGTCATAGAATTTTCGGCCAGGGTAGTTTCCAGGCCCATCACCGTGTTCTTGGGGTTCACGGAGGGGTCTTGCATCAAGCCAAACATCCCGTTCACGTGGATGGCATAAAACTTTCGCAATTCGGCCGATCGGGCATCTTCCATCGTGTAATAATCCCTGTCGGGAAGCCCAAGCCCCCCCTGTAACAAGTTCATGATCATCATCCCGCTATTCTTGGCATCTTGCCCAACATAAGGGATAAAAAAAGGCGTGATATAATGACGGTGCATGAAAGCCATTACCCCTTGCAGCTCGTTTTTATCGGTAATTTTTTCTATTTTTTCAAGATAAGGTTTCAAGGGGGCTATCCCATGTTGATCAATCGTGTTGGTATCCATGCCCGAGGCATAA
Source organism: uncultured Bacteroidales bacterium (assembly GCA_964552835.1). GTDB lineage: Bacteria > Bacteroidota > Bacteroidia > Bacteroidales > CAYFUP01 > CAZKIR01. The sequence goes on along the minus strand of CAZKIR010000353.1, from coordinate 21 downwards.
AAATCACCGATTAACTGGCTG
>CAZKIR010000352.1:0-4628 GCA_964552835.1 uncultured Bacteroidales bacterium | reverse complement strand
TTTTAAAGGTGTTCATGAGCTCGCTATCGCTCGGTTTTAACTTTGCTTGCAGAAATCTAAAACAATGAGCCGTACATATAAATTTGCCAACCCGGAAGTAAATTGCAAATTTAATTCATCAATTTTTCGCAAAAGTTTTTCGCCCCCGCTAGTGTGGGTTTGTAACCCATGGGCAAACAACATCAAGCAGTTTGTAACCGCGTAAATTGTCTGCCAAGACAAAATGAATAACTTTGTAATATGGGAACATAAGGCAGAATCAGTTACCGGATAGGCGACCCGCTGATTGACGGTTGTACCGTCAATCAAAAGTTAGTAATATAAAATTTATATAGCCAGTTTAATTTTCCCGTCAAGCAAATCTTTCATGCGTTTTTTGGTAAGCATGGAATTAAAATTGCGTATCAAGGGTTTTTTTCTTCCCCCAAACCTGCCCCAGGCCCAGTGCAAATAACAATATAGCAACAAGTACTGATGTGTTAAAGCGTATGTGGGTTAACTACTTCCAGGCCTTTAATTTTATTAAAATCTTTCTCGTTGCGTGTAATAATGGTGAGACTGTTAACCAGGGCGGTGGCAGCTATAATTGCATCAGGGGTTTTGATTTTATGTTTTTTCCTAATTTTGATTGTTTGTTCCACGATGTCATCATACAAGCCCAATACAACAGAATCGTCAATAAACCCGCTAAGAATCTGGTTTGCTTCACCGGTGGTTTTGTAGCCTAATACTTCAATTTTTGTTATTACGGAAATATTAGGAATGTCATTGATAACCTGGTTCATAAACACCATTACTTTTTCAGGCAGTTTGCCGGAAAGATAATCAATCACCGCATTGCTGTCAATTATATATTGCTTTTCCATTCGTCACGGCTTTGTTGGATATGCTTTTGTAAGTCATCAGCAATATTAGTCGGGAGTCTTCCGGTATACTTATCAGAAAGTTTAGTTTTTTCCGAGATGTTCTTTTTTAGTACACGCAACAAATGCAGGTCTTCCATGTCTTGAAGTAGCTTCATTGTTTTTGGTGTAGTAAGTTGAATTATTACAGTATCCATAAAATGCTGTTTTAAAAGTTTAATTTACCTGATATATGTTTGCATTGCCTTAGTGTCCCTGATGATAGAATCAATAACGAAAAATAGTTTTTCTTTAATATCAGGCTTCATTTGTTCAATATCCTGCAACCTTTTAAGGGTTTGTTTATCAAACATCATGTTTTGACCTTCCCCCACCAAATAATCGAGAGAAACATCAAAAGCATCTGCCATACGTTTAGCAACATCAATAGAAGGAGCCGCTTCGTTGCGTTCATACCGTCCAATGATTACACGAGAAACATTAATTTTTTTTGCCAGGTCGGTTTGCGACCATCCTTTTTGTTTTCTCAGCTCCGTTATTCTCAGTCCAATGTTCATTTTGATTCCTTTAAGGACACTTTAGTTAACAATACAGTGCAAAATTAGTTAATTATAATGAGAAAAAGAAATTATATTTTTTTGTTTTAATGGAAGAGCCCAGTATAAAAAGGTATATTTTTGTCAAAATCAAGGCGGAGAGAATTTTTGAACCGCAGTTAACTGACTGTTAATGAGGAATCAAAAATTCTCGACAACGACGAGTTTGGCAATAAAAATGCTTTTTATACCAGGCTCATGGAACTATTGTATACATTAGCAACTAATAATTGTCAAGAAAATTTTTTCATCATGGAAATCCAGGAGATAAAATAACGGTTAAACATCCTTGTAGTATTGCAGCATTACGGCCACAAACCCAACCGGCATAACATGATCAACTGCCCTTTCCATAACCACAAAACCCCCGCACCCACGAGTGTTCCGCGGGACACTCGTGGGCATAACAGCAAAGCTAAAACAGGGGGCGAAGTTTATGCAAAGTTTATTCACAAGAAATTTTATTTTTAAAGGTGTTCATGAGCTCGCTATCGCTCGGTTTTAACTTTGCTAGCAAGAAATCTAAAACAATGAGCTTCTATTGGCACGGTTTACGACTATGTTTTCCGTATTTATGTAAGCAGTAACTTGCAACCGTCAATTTTTCCTCTGCCCTCACTGATTTGGGTTTGCAACCCAAATCAGCAGGAATGGATTTATTCGTAAATCTCCTTTCTATCCCCGGCATCAACAACAGTAACAGTAAGTATATTATCATTGATTTCGTAGATAATGCGGTAATTACCTTGGCGAATACGGTACCCCGGGCGACCTTTTAATTTTATGTGTCCGGGAGGCCGTGGATTATTGGCCAAATCGGCAATGGCTTCCATTATTTTATCGTAATCCTTTTTCGGTACTTTTTTTAGCTGTTTAAACACAGCTCTTTCAATAAAAAGCTGGTATTTAGCCATTGCGCAGTTTTTCAAGTTCTTTTATAGCCTGGTTAAAGGGTACAGGATTGCTTTTACGTGATCTGGCTTTATCATAGGCTTTAATATCTTCCAACTCTTCCAGTTCTTCGAGCATTTTTTCATATTCCCTGATAGGGACAATTACGCTTAATTTATTGCCTTTGGTATCTGTAATGTATTGTGTTTTCATATTCCTGGTTTTACTTTGTTACAAATGCCCGTTTTGTTTTGAAGTTCTGGATGTATGTATTAATTACGTTAAAGAGCACGGATTTAGTATCACTATCCATTTTTTGAATGTCTTTCAATCTTTGAATTGTTTCTTTATCATAAGAGGCATATTCACCTTCACCCAAAAGAAAGCCAATGGTAACGCCAAAAACTCTGGACATTTTTAAAGTTATTTCCAGAGAAGGCGTATTTTCATTTCGTGCATACTTTCCGATAATCTCCCTGGTTGCTCCGATTTGTCCTGCAAGCTTACCTTGCGACCATCCTTTCTCTTTCCTGAGAAGGGATATTTTATTTCCAATGTTTAACATATTGCTTTAATTGGCATTTTTTTACAATCATTATATAAAAATAAGAGAAAATAATGGCATTTTTTAAATGCCACTTTACAAATTTACGGATTTTAAATTAGTTTTCCCCAATTCTGAGCCGTTCTAATAGCAATATCGATATCCCTATTTTTCCCCCGCACCCGCAAGTGTTCCGCAGGACAATCGTGGGCATAACAGCAAAGCTAAAACAGGGGGCGAAGTTTATGCAAAGTTTATTCACAAGAAATTTTATTTTTAAAGGTGTTCATGAGCTCGCTATCGCTCGGTTTTAACTTTGCTTGCAAAAATCTAAAACAATGAGCCGTACATATAAATACTTCTAAAGTTTCAGCAACCTGTGTGGCCATCTCAATAGAGGGTTTTACTTCTGATGTATCGTAAATCCATAATCCTGATGTTTTTATCCAGGCTGGACGTAAGCCTTGCCTTTCAAAATACTGGATCAGGGCATTCATAACCATGTAAATTTGTTTGCTCTTTATTAACGTTTGAATATGTTGCCTTAAAGTCATAATCTGCATTACTTTTTTACCATCAAAACGATAGAAATTATAAGGATATTACTAAAGTAGTTGATAAAAATATTATAAACAAGTGAAATCTTACAACAGGTAGGAAAAGAAAGCGAAAAACGCTTTGTCACTACCGGAATATCCTACAAGTTCAATACATGGCCGGGCACCTTTTTGTAAGCTCAACTGAAGCTTATTTGTTCAATGATTTAGAGGATTTGCAGGAGGACATAAAAAAATATCATCCGCCTGGTTAAGGTATCACAATTTGTGACCTACAAATCAGATCTTAAGGGCTTACGATATGCTCCTTTTTGTTTTACAGAGCAAGGCGTAACCATGTTATCATGTGTATTAAGCAGTAAACGGGCAATAGAAGTAAATGACAGGGTAATAAGGATATTTACAAAAATGCGAGAAATGCATTTTTCAATTAACCCGCTCCCGTGGGTTTTCAACCCACACGTAAACAGCCCCCAGCTGATTTGGGTTTTTAACCCAAATCTTTCATAGGGTCATCATAAGTACAAAACAAAGCCTTTACGCTTACAATTTCCTGTCGTTACAAAATAAGGTAATGGATCATATACGGAAACTTTTTAACCGGCATGCAACAAATATTGTCATCACGGGTGGCAAAGGAGAAATAGTTTTTCTTTATAAACTTGAAACGCTTATCAACAGCAGTGAAAAAACCGCTCCTTTTTTAATTATGGCAACTATAAAGAAATAATAATACTTGTATATATCCCCTCCATCTATTTTACAAGCGTGAATTTTTCATTAAATTTTAAAATAATACTACAACAATATTGCCTTTATAACACTCAAGTAAACAATGTCTTGTGAATGTTTAGTTTTTCTTAACAAAAGAAAAAAGCAAAAATTTTTCGTTGATTGCTTGACAAGTATTGAAATTTGTTGTAGTTTTATTTTCCTTTTTTTGAAGAAAAATTGCTTCGTTTGTCGTAGTTTTTTCTTCTTTTTATGTCCTTTGATAATTTGAAATAAAACAATTTGAAAATCATAAATTAAAAACCTCGATCATGAAAAACCTAAAACTTGCCATTCTTATGCTGGCGGCAATCCTAGCCGTTTTATCTTGTAAGAAAGACAAAGAAGCTCCAGAAATTAAGTTATTGAGTGATAAACACGTCAAACACGTGTTGAACGAACCATT
>CAZKIR010000351.1:0-4637 GCA_964552835.1 uncultured Bacteroidales bacterium | reverse complement strand
TTCAAGGCAAACTCTAATAATTTTTTGTTTGATAACCAGTTGCTGGCGCAAGTAATCCATGCCGGGTACGATATTGGAGAAATTAGCTGCCCTACTAATTATTTCAAGGAAGCTTCCTCCATCCGTTTTTGGAAAGCTTTGCAGTATGGCCTTGGTGTCCTAGGGGTTTCCATGGCTTTTTGCCTTCAAAAATCAGGTTTATGCTCGTTTTCCCTCTTTAAAAATTCATAATAGCATGTATCAAAGCTTGAACCATATAATATTTTTTCTTAATTTTACGTCATATTTTTAAACCAAAATCAATACCAACATGAAAAATGCCCAAAAAATGAAAATGCTAAAAACCTTTTTTTTATTATTGATACCGTTAGCGCTCACGGTATCTTGTAAAGACTCAAAATCAGAACCTTGGAAAGAACTGTTTAACGGCAAGGATTTGTCCGGTTTCGAAAAACGCGGGGGCGATGCAAAATATCGCGTGGAAAAAGGCGCGATCGTGGGCACCTCGGTAGCCAACACGCCCAACACCTTTTTGTGCACGGAAAAACCTTATGGTGATTTTATTCTGGAGCTTGACCTAAAAGTTGACCCAAGGTTAAATTCAGGTATCCAAATCCGTAGCAATAGCTACAAATCATACCGGGATGGCCGTTTCCATGGCTACCAGGTAGAAATTGACCCCGACACGGCCCGTGGCCGCTTATGGAGCGGGGGTATTTATGACGAGGCCCGTCGTGGCTGGCTTTATGATTTAAACGATAACAAGGCCGCCCGCGAAGCTTTTAAAACAGGTGAATGGAACACTTACCGGATTGAGGCCATTGGCGACACCATTAAAACCTGGATAAACGGCATACCCGCTGCTTACCTGATCGACAACATGACCCCGGAAGGTTACATCGGCTTGCAAGTCCATTCAGTTCATAGTAAAGAAAAAATCGGCTTGGAAGTAATGTGGAAAAATATCCGTATCATGACGAGCCCGGAAGCCATCGCGAAAAACTCTACCCCCTCACCGCTCGAGCCCAGGAAATACATCTACAACCAGTTAACGGAAGAAGAAAAAGCCAATGGCTGGAAATTATTGTTTGATGGACGCACCACCGAAGGCTGGCGGGGCGCGTACCTGGATCATTTCCCTGACACGGGATGGGTAGTTTACAACGCCTGCCTCACCGTGTTGGAATCCGGTGGTGCTGAGTCCAAACACGGGGGCGATATCGTGACCGTGGACGAATACAAGGATTTTGAACTGGAAGCCGATTTCCGCATTACAGAAGGTGCCAACAGCGGGATCAAATATTACGTAACCCTGGCAGAAAAAGGTAACGAGGGATCAGCCTTTGGGTTGGAATATCAAATTTTGGACGATGAAAAACATCCTGACGCGAAAAAAGGAAGAAACGGAAACCGTACCATCGCCTCCTTGTATGATTTAATCCCTGCCAAAGACAAGGAACCAAACCCGCTTGGCAAATGGAACCATGCCCGGATCGTGTCTAAAGATAAACATGTAGAACATTGGCTAAACGGGAAAAAAGTGATAGAATTTGAACGGGGCAGCCAGGCTTTCCGCCAACTCGTGGCCATGAGCAAGTACGCTGCCGAAAAATACAACAAAAACGGCCGTTTTGGTGAAGCCGAAAAAGGCCATATCCTCTTGCAAGACCACGGGAACCGGGTTTCATTCAGGAACATAAAAATTAAAGAATACTAAACAAAAAAAGCTGTACCAGGATTTTCCTGGCACAGCTTTTCTCATATAACAACTAAAACCTTATTAAATGGACAATTCAAGAAGAGATTTTCTAAAAAAAGTAGCCGTTGGCTCTGCCGGGATCACCTTAACAGGATTAAGCACCAATAGCTTTGCCAGTATGATGGGGGCAAACGATAAAGTAAATTTTGGGGTGGTAGGTTTGAATGGCCGCGGAAAAGCCCACGTGAGGGCCATCGCGGCAGCCAATAATACTTCGATAGGCTATGTTTGCGATGTAGACTCCAGGGTACTGGACGAAGCCGTGAACATGGTAAAGGAAATTACCGGGAAAAAGCCCAAGGCTTTCAAAGATTACCGGAAAATGATCGAGCAAGCCGACCTGGATGCCGTTGCCATCGCCACACCGGAACATTGGCATGCCCCCATGACCATCATGGGCGTACAAGCAGGCAAACACGTGTACATCGAGAAACCTTGCAGCCACAATCCAAGAGAAGGGGAATTGCTGGTAGAAGCCATGAAAAAATATAAACCCGTTATCCAAATGGGCGACCAACAGCGTTCCTCCCCCCTTACACAGGAAGCTATCCAGGATATCCGCGATGGATTGATCGGGGATTGTTACATGGGCAAAGCCTGGTACGCGAACCGAAGGGGCTCTATTGGCCATGGCGCGGTCGTGCCCGTGCCCGATTGGTTGGACTGGGAATTATGGCAAGGCCCTGCCCCGCGCGAGCAATACCGTGACAATATCGTCCATTATAACTGGCATTGGTTCTGGAACTGGGGCACGGGTGAAATCAACAACAATGGTATCCATGAACTGGACATCTGCCGTTGGGCCCTCGGGCTGGGGTATCCCTCCAAGGTTAGTTCAAGTGGTGGGCGCTACCATTTTAATGATGATTGGCAGTTTTATGACACGCAAATCGCCAACTTCGAGTTTGACGAGGGTAAGTTGATCACGTGGGAAGGCAAAAGCTGTAACCCCCTTAATTACCACGACAGGGGCCGAGGGGCTACCATTCATGGCACAAAGGGCACTATTTTGCTTGATCGGAATACCTATATCGCGTATGATATGGACAACAATATCATCAAGGAATTAAAAGCAGAAGAAAAAGGCGAAACGCTCAATACCATAGGGGCCGGACCACTGGACGTGAAACATTTCAACAACATGCTGGACGCCATTCGGACAGGCGCCGAATTGAACGCCCCCATTGATGAAAGCGTGATCAGTAACTTGTATTGCCACCTGGGCAATATTTCACAAGAAATGGGCAGGGCACTTTACCTGGATCAAAACACCGGCCGTGTTATCGATGACGGCCAGGCCATGCAAATGTGGGATCGTGAATATGAACCCGGCTGGGAACTAAAGGTTTAGCTAAATACTCACCTATACTGCCTGTAAATTCTATTACAGGCAGCTTTTTTTACATTTTATCATGAAAAATATTTTATATATCACAACCCTCCTGTTTTTTTTGATTGCATGCAAAAACCCTATACCTGGAGGTAAAAATTTATACGAAAAATTAAGCAAAGGCATACCCGTGGAAATCAACGGGAAAGAGTTCACTCGGTTTATCTTTCATGATACCTTGTACAAACCCATCTTGTTCCCTATCAATGCCCCCTCGGGCGTGGAAATTACCAGGGGATACCCGTTGGGGCCAAGGCTTTTCGAACGGGTGGACCACCCGCACCAGCTTGGCTGCTGGTTTACCTTTGGCGATGTGAACGGCATCGATTTTTGGAACAATTCCTATGCCCATGCCGATAGCCAGCGTTATAAATATGGTACAATCCTACCTTATTCTTTCAAAACCAACAAAAAAAAGAACACGATTGAATACCAGGCCTGGTGGATAAAATCAGACAGTGCCCGTTTATTGAAAGAAACCAGCTTGCTGCATTTCTATGGAAAAGGAAATACCTGGTATATTGATCGTGAAACGATACTGGAAGCACGAAGAGATATTACTTTTTGCGACAACAAGGAGGGCATGCTGGGCATACGGCCAGCCAGGGAGTTTGAATTGCCCAGCAACCAACCTGTTACCCTCGTGATAGTAAAAAACCCGTTAACCTTAAAAGACACCCTTTATAACCAGGGGGTAAACGGCACCTACATGGGCAATAACGGCCTCCCTCCCGAAAAACTATGGGGCACGGCCAACAAGTGGGCCGTATTGTCAGCTGTTAAGGACAATGATTCCATTAGCATAGCCATACTAGACCACCCTGATAACCCAGGGCATGAACCCCATTGGCACATGAGGCATTATGGCCTTTTCTCGGTGGATAATTTTGGCCGACAGGCTTTTCAACCCGAGCTGGAAGAATATGTATACAAGCTTCCGAAAGGAGAGAAAATATCCTTTACCTATCGGATTATCCTGCATTCTAACGGGTATATAACCCGATCGGAAATGGAAAACCACTATGCCGATTTTATTAAAAACAAATAAACAAGAGAATTGGCAGGTGAGTAACCTTTTTGCCAATCAGTATTGAATTTTTTGTGGATTTATGCAAATAAACAGGCCTTCTACATGGCGGGTAAAAATATCGGCTAAATTCATTAGGCAATCTTTTAATACCTGCCTTGATATGCTATATTCGCGCAATAATGAAATGGAAAGAACTTAACCAGAAAGCCCGCTCCTGGCGAATGAACAATATCTCGCCCCAGCAGTTCATCATGATTTTGAGCGTGTTTATTGGCATTGCCACTGGCATGGCAGCCATTATCATTAAACATTCTGTTCATATTATCCGTGAGTTATTGCGTTCAGTACCTGTTGAAGGTTTTTACAATTACTTGTATTTTATCTACCCCGCCGTGGGAATCCTGGCGGCTATAATTTTTGCCCGTTTTATTATTAAACGAAAAGTTGAACACGGTATC
>CAZKIR010000350.1:0-4657 GCA_964552835.1 uncultured Bacteroidales bacterium | reverse complement strand
ATGGGTATGCAGATGACTGCCGAACCCCTGCTTGCTGATAATGTAATATCCAGGTGCTAGGCTAATGGCCATATACCAAGGTGACGACCGAAAGGCATGGGGCCTGTCAATTATTAGAATACTAGGGTATGAACAGTTTAGCATCCAGGTGCTTAACGAAACAAAATCAAAAGTAGTTTAATGTAAACTTGTCTTATGGAAAATATCCAGGTTGCCGGCCATTAACCTAGCACCCGGCTTCAGCCGGGTGATTGCAAGGCCAACCAAAAAAAATGGAGCCTGCTTTTAGCAGGCTTTTAAAATAAACAACTATGCTGCACACCCATTCAAAAGTTTGGCTACATGCCATTTGGGCGGTAAAAAGCAAAGAAAGCCCGCTAAAAGCGGGCTATAAGAGAAGGGTCGCGGTTATGGTGGACACCCGGCTGAAGCCGGGTGCTAGGCTAATGGCCAATTCCTGGCGAGCCGAGTGACGGCCGAGAGGCATGGTGATTGCCAGTCGTAAGAATGCTTAGGGGTGAATAATGTAATATGGGTATGCAGATGACTGCCGAACCCCTGCTTGCTGATATTTTTCCCTAATTCTTTTTCTGTTTGAAATATATTCATAAAATCCTGCATTGTATAAGGGTACTGCTTGTCCATACCTGCAAATATAAAAATTATAATACCCGGCAGTCATCTGCATACCCTTTATTGTATTATTCTATAGTCAATATTTTTCTACGCTTTGTTCATGATATTCTACAAACCATATTCTTAAAAAAACTTGCCTTCTTTTTTAAACTATTGTTTTTCAGTCTTTAAATAAATGCGTGGAATTTTTCATGATATTGGCAAAGTATTTTCAATATCAATGGTAAATCATTTTATTAATAACTTAAAAAAAAGTAGTACCATGACACACAATTTTGAAAAATACACGGGAGAAGCCAATACCTTCATGAGCGAATTAGCCCAAAAACTGGGGCACCCTGAAGAAAAAGGCCGGGTCTATATCGTGTTAAGAGCCGTGTTACATAGCTTGCGCGATCGCATCACGATAAGTGAATCCTTAGACTTGTTGGCCCAGTTGCCCATGTACCTGAAAGCAATTTACGTTGACAACTGGAAATACAGGGAGAAGCCCGTACGCTTGAATACCATTGAAGAATTCACGAAACACGTGGAAGAGGAACAAGGCCATTACGGGGAAACTGAATTTCCATGGGAAAAATCCACGGAAGAGATTATTCAAATCACCCTGGGTCTCTTAAGCCAGTATATTACAAGAGGGGAATTGGAAGATATTTTAGCACAAGTGCCGGACAATATTAAACCATTATTTATTGAGATGGTCTAAACAAGTATTTTTTCCCAACCTCACAACTTACAAACTTACAAACTTATAAACTTACAAACTTATAAACTTATAAACTTACAAACTTACAAACTTACAAACTTACAAACTTACAAACTTCCCAACCTCTAATCAACTTACTCGATTTTCTCGATAAACATTTTAAGGTTTTTAGCAGTTTGGGGCTTATCAACACGCAACAAATATTGATGAACTTTCATCAAATCTTTCAGGTTGGCCTGCACGTCTAACCCCATTTCTTCGATGGTTTCATAAATTTCAATGGCTTTCTCCGGCCCCTCGTAAATGGCCTTCCCGGCCAATACCCTCGTGTAGTCCTGGTGGGGCGATTGAATGACACGTTCAATCTTTTTCAGGATAATATCTTTGCCCTTGCAATTGGTATGCTCCAGTATGATGATGGTGTGCCTGTCGTCAAGGTAACGTGTGATGCCCGTCCTGAAACCGTTCCATAAGCCATTGTGATATACTACCCAATCTTTTTCAATGTTTTTCCGAATACGAAAGCCAAAGCCATACGGGATTTCTTGACCATTTTTCAATGTCCCGGGCGAGAAGGCTTTCTGCAGGCTTTCCTTCGATACCAGTTGATCGGTGTACAAGGCCTGGTCCCACTTATAAAGGTCCGCGGCCGTGGAATATACCCCTTTGTCGCCTACAGCGCCATCGTGTTGTGTTTCAGGTAAAGGAAAAAACACCCGTCGCCGGCGGTATCCCTGTAATTTTTCGTTTAAGCTGTCTGTATTCTGGAGCTTGCTGTACACAAAAGAATGCTCCATGCCCAAGGGGGCAAAAATATTTTTTTCCAAGAAATCGGCAAAAGGCATCCCCGAGACCCTTTCCACGATAAGTGCCAAAACCATGTAGCCCGTGTTGCTGTATCAGAAACGGGTACCCGGTTTGAAATTTAAAAACTGCTTGTGTTGGGCCATCAAGCGCACGATTTCATCATTGTAGGGGTGCGCCGTGTCGTGGGTATACCGCTCCACGTAGTACATGTAATTGGGCAAGCCCGAGGTATGGTTTAACAAGTGTTTTATCGAGATGCTATCGTAATAATGAATTCTCTGGCTTTTTAATTCAGGCACGTGTTGTACCATTTTATCCTCGTACCCCAGGCTGTCCATTTCTTCCAGCATCATGATGGCCATGGCGGTGAATTGTTTGCTTACCGAAGCCAATTGATAGGCCGAATGGGCTTTCAAGGTATCATCATTGATAAAATCAGCATAGCCATTATAATCATTAAAAATTACCTCGCCATCATAAGCGACTAAGATGCTCCCGTTAAACTTGTAATACCTGTGGCTGTGGTGCAGCAGTTCCGAGAGTTTTTCTATCTTGTGGTCCATAAAAATCCGGGTGATTTCTCTTTGTTGCCCGGGAGATAATTTTTCCCCGGTTCCGCCACGTTTTTTGCACGTGGTAAGTATTGGCAAAACCATCAGTAAAAACCAAAATAATATTCTCGTGCCCATGTCCGTCAATTTCTTTATCCAAGCCTGTGTTATAATTTTACAGGCAAACCCCTGCCCTGCTTTTCAAGCTGCAAAAGAAAAGAAAAAATATTTCTTATGCACTTTTTAAGTCATGAAAGAAACTCGCTGTTTTTTTTAATGACTATCAGCTTTTGTTCCCAAAAATATCATAAAGTACTTGTCAGATTTGCGATACAAAGATTTTATTGAAATCCAATAAAACTCATTGGCTTTATCAGTTATATTAAGCATTACAGTATATTATTTGGGAGACATTCCTAATAGTCATTTTTTTTATTACCCCCTTTTCGTTGGAAAAAACAGCAATTTTTTCTATGTTCCAATGCAGCCCGCGGAAATCCCGATAGGAACTGGCCTCTCGGCGTACGCGGCCCCCGAGAGCGTTTAACAATAAATCAATTACCAACCTCCCAACTTCCCAACCTAAAAACCTAGAAACCTCACAACCTACCAACCTACCAACCTCCCAACAATCCCTCGATATAATTTGTTTTTTACAGAAATATCTATTTTCTTTGATTAGAATATAAATTTCTATTTCATGGGGTTTTTATCGCTACAAAATACAGGTTTTAAAAGCTTGCTTTTGTTGGCGGCCCTCCTGATTACCTTAGGTGGATGTATAAAAGAAACATTTGATAGCAGTAGGGTTGGAGGTATTACAGAGGATGCCGGCTTTGCATTGCCCGTGGGCTACCTCGAGGTTGACCTGGACAACATGGTAGGCGATACGGCCCGTTCTTACCTTCGCTCCGAGAACGACACGGGCATCTATACCATTGTCTTCGAAAAAGAGATGGCTTCCTATTCGGTTGACCAAATTACCTTGCCCTCTACTATTCCCAACCCCCCGCTTTCGGTTTCCTTGTCCAATCCCTTGGGTATTGCTATCCCGCCAGTTTCTGGTGGCCTGGATCCGCTAAACCAGGCCTTGAACAAAGCCATCAACAAGAATGATACTTACGGGATGGATTTTGCCCTGGCCGGCAGTACTGGCCAGGAACGATTGGACAGCATCCAGCTAAAAACCGGGAAACTCGTTATAAAAAACCAATCCGCTGATGATGTGCAAGGATCTTTCTATTTTCGCTTTCCCAACGTGATAACCTCCAGCGGTGAATCCTTACAAGTTGAACTTGATTTATCTTCTCCTTCGCGGGAAATAAACCTGGCCAGGGGCACCATCGTGTTAAACTCGAACAAATTATCCCTGAAACTGGATTCTATTGTTATCGGGGCCATTCGCAATACCATCCCGGCAGGGGGCACCGTCATGGATTTGTCCATTGGCTTTCAGGATGTGGCATACCACGCGATTTTCGGCTACGTGGGCCAGGTACAATACAAGAAACCTGATAATACCATCCAGCGTGATATTTTCGAGAACGTGAAAGAAGGTACGTTTTTCTTCAAGAACATCCGCACGGTAATCCATTACGAGAATTCCTTCGGGGCCCCTATTGGCATTTCCCTGGATAATTTCGTCGTGCTCGATAGGGAAAGCGGGCAATATGAAAAAGTCACGGGCTTTGATAGCCTGAAAATCAAGTACCCATCACTGCAACAGCTAGGCACGGTCATCAAGGATAGCATCGTGGTGGATCACGCGACCACCAATTTTTATAAAAAACTCTTTGATTTGCCCAAGGAGATGAAATTTGATTTGGTTACCATGGTCAACCCGCCTTTTGTTAATGATTCCAGCAATTATATTTTATCTGACAGCAAGTGTTCTGCCAGTGTCCGTTTTGTTTTGCCCATCGAGGGTTACGCGAAGTATTTGGTACTGGAAGATTCC
>CAZKIR010000349.1:3425-4660 GCA_964552835.1 uncultured Bacteroidales bacterium | reverse complement strand
TACAAAGATCGCAAGGTGAGGCAGTTTATTCACTTCAACGTAAAGTTTCTGTGGCTCCTGAACCGTAAACATAAGTTTGTTTCCTTCTATTTTGGCCTCTATGTTCAAACTCTTAGGTCGAATCACAAATGAATTAATTTTTTCTTTTGCAGTTATTTCAATGTTTTTATTGCCCGAACATGAAAAACTGGCTACGTTCAAATCTTCCATTTCACTTGATCCATACAACGCATAGTTGTAATTTTCAACAGGATCATAAATCCGTTCTACCCAAATCATATTCTCACCTACTTTCATTATAAAATCAGGGCTCGTTTCCAAATCTGGCGGTGCAGGGTAAGATACTACCGAGACTGAAGTACTACAAAATGAGAAAATCCAAATAATAAGGATAAAGGAAAGGTAAACAGTCATATTTTTTTTTAATGCTTCATGTAAATGTTGATTTTTGATGTATAATTTTCATGATAAATGAGTTTTTATTTATTTTTATCTTTTAATGTAACATGTGACCATTACATCCAGTACAACTTTTTGTTTCAGTAATTTTAAATTATTTTGAATATTCAATGTAAAAACAAAAATAAATTAAGAGGATATTCTGCGATGGTAATATTTTTGAATATTGTGGTAATTATATTGAACTTAAAACCTGGTAGATTATTTAGCATAAGATATTCAAGGATTTTACTGCTATAATCAATAAAAGTCTAATTGTGTAATAAAAAAGCAATGTAAATTAGCTACGGAATGCATCATAAATTAAGGACAAAAGCCTAATCATGTTATTCTTGAGATAAAGGATAGCTATACAATAGCACCTCTTTTCGATTACCGGAGAATTATTATTACAGTGGAATAATAGGTGCCGGCAATATGAGCATTTGGCTTATAATGCATTGTATAAATTACGTGAATACAAAAATATCTTTGAAATAAAAACAAAAAAATTTGATGATGAAAAAATTTAAAATACTGTTGAGTGCCACCTTACTCGCCAGTATAATGTTTGCGGGTTGTTCCTCTTTTGAGAAAGATAAAAAGAACCGGAAAAAATATCATTTTACAAGCAGTGGAAACCCTTTTGTCACACACATGTACACCGCTGACCCAACTGCCCGAGTTTTTAATGACACCCTCTGGGTATATCCTTCACATGATCCCGACACGGCTACCTGGTTTTCCATGCATGATTGGCACGTGTTCTCCACTACCGACATGGAAAATTGGACTGA
>CAZKIR010000349.1:1183-3415 GCA_964552835.1 uncultured Bacteroidales bacterium | reverse complement strand
GTCTCTAAATATGACGGGGCAATATTTTCGTTAGATGATATTAGTTGGGCAGATAAATATGCCTGGGCACCCGATTGCATTGAAAAAAACGGGAAATATTATTTCTATTATCCGGTAGAGCAAAGTAAAATTGGTGTTGCTATTAGTAATTGGCCTTATGGGTACTTTGAGGATCCTTTAGATTCGGCGCTGATCCATATCCATTCGGATGGCGTGGTTTGCAATCGCGATTTTATTGATCCTGCTGTATTTATTGATGATGACGGACAAGCATATCTATACATGGGCCAACTGGTTGTTAATGCCATAAAGCTTAACGATGATATGATTTCCTATGACGGGAAAGTTCATCTTCTGGAAGGAACAGATGATTTTTTCGAGGCCGCGTGGATGCATAAATATGAAGGGAGATATTACCTCTCCTACGTTGGTAATGGTGAAATCAAATATTGTACCGGTGATAACCCTTTAGGACCATTTGAATACAAAGGGGTTATATTGCCGAAGATGAACAGTGGAACAAACCATCACTCCATTGTTGAATACAAGGGACAATGGTACATGTTTTATCACAACTCCGATTTGTACTTCCAGAATAACCCTGACGTTGAGAAAAAGTTTGGTTGGGACCACGAGGGAAGTCCGCACCCCTTCCGCAGGTCAATATGCTTTGATAAATTATATTACAATAAAGATGGTACGATCCAAAAGGTGATTCCAATGAAATAGAGTACGAAAGTTTAAACATTAAAAATAATACCAAAATGAACAAGTTTTGTATTTTAGTAAAAAAAGGCATTTATCAAATCATTACCAACTTAATGCTACTATTGATACTGGGAACTTCATGTTCCGGGCCTATAAATTCTTCGGAAGAAAAGTTGGTTCAGTATGTTGACCCCCTGATTGGCACAGATGCACATGGCCATGTCTTTCTTGGGGCCAGCGTTCCTTTTGGTGCTGTGCAATTGGGACCCAATAACTTTAACAAGGGATGGGACTGGTGTTCGGGTTTTCATTACTCCGATAGCATATTAAAAGGGTTCAGTCACATGAACCTTAGTGGTACAGGGTGCGCCGACCTGGGCGATATTTTGGTAATGCCTGCCAACGGGGAATTGCAAACACTCCCTGGAAGTCAGGAAAAACACCTAGATGGGTACGCGTCCCCTTACAATATTGACAATATGACCGCGGAGGCAGGATACTTTTCCCTGTTACTTGACAAGTACAATATCAAGGCCGAGTTAACCGCTACAGAGAGGGTCGGGTTTCATAGATACACGTTCCCCGCCGAAGAAGGTTCACGTATTATCATTGACTTGTCTGAGGGGAATAAAGGTACCTGGGAAGGTAACCGGACTACTGATGCCTTTATGCAAAAGGTTGATGAACTGACAGTTTCGGGATACCGTTTTTCCACTGGTTGGACTGAAAATCAGAAAGTTTACTTTGCCGCCCGCTTTTCAAAACCTTTCAAAGACTTTACACCTTTTATCGGTGAACACCCTGTTAACAGCGAATTAGCAAGTGATACACTGCTGAAAGGGGTGTTTAGTTTCTCTACGGAAGAGAACGAACAAATATTACTAAAAGTCGGTATATCACCTGTTAGTGAGGAGAATGCCCTGCAAAATTTAGAGAAAGAGGTTCCCCATTGGGATTTTGAAAAGACCCGGGATGAGGCCAGGTTAAAATGGGAGCGCGAGTTGAGCAAGATAAGGATAGAGGGGACAAGGGAACAAAAGACCGTGTTCTACACGTCAGTTTTTCATACCATGATTGCCCCGGCTTTGTACAACGACGTGAACAGGGATTACAGGGGGGCAGATGATAAAATATACCGGAATGCCCCTTTTGAGAATTATACCGTATTTTCACTTTGGGATACCTACCGGGCTATCCATCCTCTATATACTATTATGCACCAGGACCGTGTAAACGACATGATAAATGCCATGCTCGCTATCCATGATCAACAAGGCAGGTTACCGGAGTGGCATCTCATGGGGCACGATAATTCTGTAATGATAGGATACAGTGCGGTTTCCGTTATCGCTGATGCTATTTTAAAAGGGTTTGACGGCTTTGATTGGGAAAGGGCCTATGAGGCATGCAAACGTACTGCCATGCGCCACGAGGAGGGTATCGGGTATATGAAAGACTTGCATTACATTCCCGCCGACAAGGAACCGGAATCGGTGGCAAAGGCCCTTGAATACGCCATTAGCG
>CAZKIR010000349.1:0-1173 GCA_964552835.1 uncultured Bacteroidales bacterium | reverse complement strand
CCATGATTGCCCAAAAAATGGGAAAAGAAAAAGATCATAGATATTATCTTGAACGATCAAAGCTGTATAAAAAATACTATGACGAGAAGAAAGGGTTTTTCCGTGGAAAACTTTCAGATAGTTCATGGAGGAAGCCATTCGACCCTGTTGCATCTTCACACCGGGACGATGACTTCTGCGAGGGCAATGCATGGCAGTATTTATGGCTGGTTCCGCATGATGTTGAAGGCTTGGTAAACCTGATTGGCGGAAAGGAAGCTTTTATTTCCAGATTAGATAGCCTGTTTCTGCTTGAAGAAGAATTGCCCCCGGGAGCATCCACAGATATTTCTGGCCTTATGGGTCAGTATGCCCATGGCAATGAACCCGGCCACCACGTTGCTTACCTCTATGCTATGGTTGGGGAGCAATGGAAAACAGCCCAAAGAGTGCGTGAAATAATGGACAGGTTCTATACATCAAAACCTGATGGCTTATGTGGAAATGAAGATTGTGGCCAAATGTCGGCCTGGTATGTTTTCTCGGCCATGGGCTTTTACCCTGTTAACCCCCAAAACGGGGTTTATGTGCTTGGCAGCCCAAATATCGGGAGAGCAACGATAGATGTAGGAGCCGGGAAAAAGTTTGAAATTATTGCACATGATATGTCAGGTGAAAATGTCTACATCCACCGGGTTAAATGGAATGATGTAGATTATAAAAATGCATTTATAACTCATGACATGATTATAAACGGCGGAAAGCTGGAATTTTTCATGGGTTCAAAGCCAAACAAATAGATTGGGGTGGTTTGATGTAAAGATATAGTAGTGAGTTTGTTAAACAATAGTATTAAATATCATGAGAAATTTAATTTTCGTATGGGTTTGAATGCTTACGATGTGTTGTTGAATGCCAGCAATCTGGAAATGTATATAATGCCCGCCTACGTAGCATTGGGGTTGGAATTTACCGAAGATCAGGTGTTGTCAGAACTCAGCGACCATGGTATCCAATCAATGATAAAAAGAAGGTGGCACGAAGTGGTAATTGAAAGAGGAATAAATTCTTGGGTGATGTGGGATGTGGGTATCATTCAGGCTGTCAATAATCCCGAGTGGGCTAAAATGGAGAAGGTAGCAGCGCCACCCGAAAACACCCGGGATGAGATAGTCATTTATAAAAACATCGATA
>CAZKIR010000348.1:1736-4660 GCA_964552835.1 uncultured Bacteroidales bacterium | reverse complement strand
GTTGCCCTTGGGCGATATTGGTTGAATACCCAGGGTATTGGATGCCGGACAATGCAACGATTCCTATTCGTTGGCCGTGATTGCCCTGAAATTGAAAGAAATTTTCGGGTTAAATGATATTAATGAATTGCCAATAGCATATAATATTGCCTGGTATGAGCAAAAAGCCGTGATTGTTTTGTTGGCATTACTGTACCTTGGGGTGAAAAATATTCACCTGGGGCCAACTTTGCCCGCTTTTCTATCTCCAAACGTGGCCGATGTGCTTGTGAATAAATTTAATATCGCACCCATCCAAACGGCTGATGAGGATTTGGAATTGTTCCTGGGCTAAACCTCTTAATTTATTGATTATTGCTGTTTATTGCAGTAGAGACGTTGCAGTGCAGAGACGTTGCAGTGCAACGTCTCTGCATTGTGACCTATAAAAAAGTACAACCATCCCATGTACAAAACCCTTTATGTCATGTCATGTTTCCTTTTTCGGTTGAACCACTAACCAGGGTTTTCTACCATTGGCAGGGCCTGCCCCGTCAGTGGCCAACGACCCTGACGGTGGCTAAGCGGCATGTTAGTCTTGACATAACACTAGCAGGGAGTAAAAACAGGCATTATTATTGTCATTATGTATAAGATTTCATAGTTTAGCCAAATGAAGGTACCGAAATTTATTAAAAAATTATACCCGCCCCCCTTCTGGAGAGTCCCGGTAATAATAATACTGGGTATTTTTTCCGGTTTGTTTGTTTTTTTGTTCTACATCTCCAATGCCCCTTCTTATCTTAGCGATGACCCAAAAACCTGTGTGAATTGCCATATCATGGCCCCGCAATACGCTACCTGGCAACATAGTTCGCACCGAGAAAATACCCATTGCAACGATTGCCACGTGCCAAACGATAATTTTGTTAACCATTACTATTTTAAGGCAAAAGACGGCTTACGACATGCCACGATTTTTACCTTGCGGGCCGAGCCGCAAGTTATCGAGATTAAAGAAGCCGGTGTACATGCTGTGCAACAAAATTGTTTACGCTGTCACCAGGATTTGATCCATGATGTCAGGATGTATTCGTACACCTCGAATTATCACCATTACCGTACCGATCGGCTATGCTGGGAATGCCACCGGGAGGTGCCGCATGGTGTAGCCAACAGCTTGGCCAGCGTGCCATTTGCACGTGTTCCCCTGCCCTCTAGCCCGGTGCCTGAATGGTTGAAAAAATTGATAAACGACAATAACAAACGAAAAAAATAACAAGATGAAGCCTATTCAACAACAAATTAAAGAAAAACCCTGGCTTGGCTGGGTGATGTTTTTTGCCACCATGGTTATCGTATTTTTCCTGGGGTTATTGGCCTCGTCGATTGTCGAGAGAAGGGCAGAGGCTGAGTTTGCTTACACCCCCGAGGTAGATTACACGCAATTTGAGCCCCGGAACGAGGTGTGGGGAAAAAACTTCCCACGTGAATATCAACGGTTCATGGCTACCAAGGATACAAGTTTCCGGGGTAAGTACAACGGCAATGCCAACATCGATATGCTGGAACGGAACCCGGCGATGGTGGTTTTATGGGCTGGATATGGTTTTAGCAAGCAATATGATCAAGCCAAGGGGCATTACTGGGCCATTAAGGATATACGGCATATTTTACGGACCGGTGCCCCGGTAGATGGAAAAAATAGCCCCATGCCCAATACATGCTGGACCTGCAAAAGCCCTGATGTTCCCCGGGTGATGAATGAAGTGGGCATTGCCGGGTTTTACGAGGGCAGTTGGGAAGAACGGGGCCCCCAAATCGTGAACCCGATAGGCTGTGGCGATTGCCATGATGCCGAAACCATGAACTTGCGGCTTTCCCGCCCGGCCCTGGTAGAAGCCTTTACCCGTAGAGGGATAGATGCTAGCAGTGCCTCGCACCAGGAAATGCGCAAACTCGTGTGTGCCCAGTGCCATGTTGAATATTATTTCAAGGGCGAGGGCAATTACCTTACATTTCCCTGGGACGATGGGATGAAGGTTGAAGAGATGGAAGAATATTATGATAAGATGGAGTTTGCTGATTGGATCCATGCCATTAGCAAAGCCCCCATGCTAAAAGCCCAACACCCCGATTACGAGTTGTTCCAGGAAGGTATTCACGGGCAAAGGGGGTTGGCTTGCGCCGATTGCCACATGCCATACATGAAAGAAGGGGGGCAAAAGTTCACAGATCATAAAATTGCCAGTCCCTTGATGCAAGTTGAAAAAACTTGCCAGGTATGCCACCGGGAAGAAACAGAAACCCTGGTTCAAAACGTGTATACCCGCATGGACAAGGTGAACAAGAATAACAAGCAATTGTCGAAGTTGCTTGTGCGTGCCCACGTGGAAGCAGGAAAAGCCTGGGAACTGGGCGCGAGCGAAAAGCAGATGAAAGGTGTCCTACAAGATATCCGGTCGGCCCAATGGCGTTGGGATTATGTAGCCGCCAGCCACGGTGCGCCATTTCACGCGCCCATAGAGTGCCTGCGGGTGATAGGCGATGGGATTGACAAGGCGCAAGAAGCCCGTTTGAAATTATCAAGGGTTTTGGCCAGCCTCGGGCATAACCAGGAAATAGCTTACCCCGACATTTCCACCAAGGACAAGGCGCAGGCTTATATTGGCCTCGACATGGACAAGCTAAAGGCCGAAAAAGAAAAATTCATGGAAAAAGTTGTCCCCCGCTGGGACAGTATTGCCCGGCAACGGGAGAAAACATACGATGACATTTACCGTACAAGAGATTAATAAAAAAACCGAAGTTTATCTTCGGTTTTTTTTATCTTTTGTTTTTGTCAGGTTCTATTCCATGGGAACCAGATCAATGTTTATCCCGGTATCGATCATGAAATCTTCTACTTCCTCCTTTATGTCCTCGTAATCGTTTTTCTCGTAATA
>CAZKIR010000348.1:0-1726 GCA_964552835.1 uncultured Bacteroidales bacterium | reverse complement strand
CCATTTCACGATAACATTCCCGCCTTGTTCTTTATAATCCGCGAGCAACTCCAGGATTTCCAGTATACTTTTGGAAGAACTGGTATTAAAATAGGTTAATTTAATGTTCATCGTGATATCGAGGTCTGTTTCATCCAGGAAATCCTCGATCCATTTAATGACAGGGGCATAAAATTTTTCCGTGTCTTCCAGGTATGATTCGCCTGAAATCTCAAGGATACCTGTTCGCGCGTTGAAGTCAACTTCTGGTATGAAATAATCCCCAAGTGAACCTTTGATATTTAGATTTTCCATAGTTGTGTTATAGGTTAGTTTGTTGTTTATTCACTAATGTCAATTTTCACGCTTATCCCGAAAAAAGAAGTTTCCTCGCTAATGGGCGTTACGGTGAAATCAAGCGGGTTGGCAGATGTTAAAGCAACCTGGATGAGGCCAATATGGGCACCCCCCATGGAACCCCTTGGGAGCCTCCGTTGTTCGCGTTTAAATAGATCGTCCCTGTTTAGTGAATTAATGATTTCACATTTATCCAGGATAGAATACACGTCCTCGGGTTTTGTTACGTTCCCTGTATGCAAGTAATAATGGTCCTTGCACTCCCGTAAAACAATAATCCCTTTACCTATTTGTTTCTCATTGGTTTTTACTTGATCATACGAGTAAAAAGAAATATTTTGGGCTAGTTCTATAAAAATTTTATATAATTTTTTACTTACCGTGGTCCTGAGGCCAATAATGTTTTTGATATAATTGCTCAAGTAGGTTAATACTTTCTCATCAAAAGGGCCATTGTAGGAAAGATGAATTTCAGAATCAAACGTTTTGTAAAAGTCAAAAAAATCAAAATCTTTGTCCATATCGTTCGTTTTCTTGGTTAAAGGTTTTATTGTAATTTAGGATACACGCCACTTTTCAATATACTTAGTTATTGACAAATGGTTTCATGTAAAAATAAATATTTATTCCAATTTAAAAAATTTTTTGCACAACCTTGTTGCCAGCTAATGTAACACAACGATTTTAACTTGAAGATTTGTAAGGTTTTAAAAAAACAAGCGCGGGCAATACAATTATATCGGCAAAGAAAGCAAAAAAAGCGCCCAGGGTCATTAAAATTCCCGTGTTAGCGATTGTTTTGGCCCCCGAGAAACAAAGTATACCAAAACCCAGGATCACGATAAGAGAAGTGTTGAAAATAGCGTTGCCGGTATGTTTTGCTATTTTATCCAGGATTTCTTTTTGTTTAAAACCAGTGGTAGAATATTTCTTGTAAAAATACAGCACGTGAATGGTATCGTCCACGATAATACCCAGCAATGCCGCTGTAACCGTAACGGTCCCAATATCTAGCCAAATACCCGCGAACCCCATGATCCCCAGTATAAAAAGGATGGGCAAAAGATTGGCCGGTATGGCCAGCAGGGTTAATTTTCTTGATTTTAGCAATAAGCCCATGAGCATGATTATCACGGCGAGAGCAATGGTAATACTTTTTACCTGATCGTCCAATACTTTAGAGATAATCCGCGAGTACAATGGTAAATACCCGCTTCTTTGTACCTTGGCGATTGGTACAAGGTGTTTGGCAAGTATGGTTTCAACTTGATTGGCAATCCCGATCAATTCCTGGGCACTACAATTTGGCCCGAATACGGTTAACCTGTATTTATCATGGCTTTCATTCAGCATCCGGGCTTCCCGGGCAATTTCCCTAATCTCTTCGGTA
>CAZKIR010000347.1:0-4679 GCA_964552835.1 uncultured Bacteroidales bacterium | reverse complement strand
TTTTGTTTCAGGAAAACAATATTGCCGGCTTGTACTTCTTGTCGGTTAACCGAAATGCCAGGAACAAGGGGATAGGTTCGGGGCTGGTAGCTTATGAAATACAAAATATGGTCGATAATAAAGCCCAAACAAGCGTGCTGCACGCCACCAAACAAGCCGAGAATATATACAAGAAGGCCGGTTACAAGAGTTTTTGTATTTTTGACATTTTAGCGCACGTTCCTACAATCAACTCGTGAGATATGGATGATAAAATGATTTTAGAAAAAATAAAAAAGGTATTTCAAGAGGTATTTGAAGATGAAAACCTGCAAATATCAATGGATACAAGCCCCGAAGACATCGCAGCCTGGGATTCTTTAAAAAATGTCGTGCTTATCAACCAACTTGAACAAGCTTTTAATATCTCATTTGACCTGGAAGAAATGATGGAATTCAACGAGCTAAGCAAGATACACGCGGCCATCAAGAAAAAAATTACCTGAAAACAGACTATTCGACATGACCATTGAAAGCATAAAAGTAGGTGAATTACTGGATTTTATCCAATCAGATAAATACAAATCCTTGAATATAATGCCTATTAGCCCCGAGCGGGCCATTTCACAATATCATAACCCGGACGCTGACAAAAATGACGTGGCTTTGCTTTATGCCCGAGACGAGTACAACCACTTGCTCGGTTTTACCGGTATCTTGCCCGGGAAAATAAACCATGAACAGGGACAAGAAAAATTTTTCTGGAACTCCTGCTGGTGGGTCGACACGAAAAGAGGCCGGAATGTAGCGATGCCACTGTTTTTCAAGTTCCTTAAAACCACCGGGAACAAGAACGTCTTTTTTGACCTAACCCCCAGGACCAGTGCGATTATTGGAAGTTTACCAAATTATACCGTGATGGAAAAACCAGGCAAAAAATATTTTCTGCACTCGCCCTTGGAAACTTTTTTCAAGAAAAAAAACAAGGATATTTCATTTGCCAAACCATTCGTGAAAGTCACCGATTTTTTTTTATCATACTTGTTTACATTATTTACGCGAAAAACAAAACTATCTTGTAGCGTTAATGAAGTGACGCTTCCAGATAATGAAATACAAGCATTTATAGCGGGGTTCATGAAAAATGAGGCCGTTTACCGGGACACCTCACATTTTAGTTGGATTGTTTCCCATCCCTGGCTAAGCGCAGGTACAGCCCCCCCCGAAGAAGATAAATGGTATCCATTCTCTCGTGTTGTGCAGGCGCATGGCCACAAGATGTTCAAGCTCAAGCAAGGGCAAGAGGTCATCGCCTTTCTCACCCTCATGCAAAGGGATTTGTTTTATAGGGTGCCCTACCTGTATTGCAAACCAGGTTTTATCGAAATCGCCAGCCAATTTATACTGAAAAAATTACTGGAAAACAAGGCCAGGGAATTCACCTGCTTTCAACCAGGATTAATCGAATGCTTGGATCAATACATACCAGCTTTCCTGGGCAAATCAACAAAAAAAAACATGGGGTTTCCCACGATGACCGAATACCGCTTTTTAAAAGAAAAACATTTTCAGGACGGGGATGGGGATGTGGTTTTCGCTTGATATTAAAGTTTATGTATCAATAACTTTCATTTTTATTGATTTATTACTGTTCTTTACTTTTATACAACTGGATAAATAATTTTAGTTCTTTCCGATTAATAAAAAATACATATAAAATAAAGAAAACAAAGGCCTCGATGAAATGCCAATATATCTTTAAATCATACAATCCTCGAATAATAAGATCAATCACGAGTTGAATGCTTAAAAAGATTAGCATGAAAGGATATCTTTTCATATGAGGATTTTTACTGAAAAATCCCCACTTTTCAGCCCTGAAAAAAAATAGCCAAAGAAATAAATATGATAAAAAAGTAGTGATTGCTGCTGTTTTGTAATTAAATAAAGGAATAAGCACGAAATTAAAACATATATTTATCAACACCGCGATAATAAATCCGCGAATAACAATAGCGCGTTCATTTTTGAATTTTAACCTGGTCTCTGGAAAAAGAGTTATACCATACACAAAGTAACTAGCTGATATCCATGGCAAAATATTACTGCCGTCCCGGAATTCTTTTCCAAGCATAATAAAAGATACTTCTTCGTGAAAAAGGGACAAGTAAAATGTTAATGGCAAGAAAATCATGATAAAAATATGTAAATAATGCTTCACGGCAGGGTAGGAACCTTCCATATCCTCAACAAACATTTTATTAAGGCGTGGATTTATGGTATTAAAATAAACAGTAATTAACATGTATATACTTAACTGCCCAAGGTTATAGACTTGGTTATAAATCCCCACGGATTGGAGGGGTTCGAACAAAGCAATAATGTAACGATCAGAAGAAATTAATAATACCAAACCTATATTCGCGATCAAACCAACTTTTCCATATTTTATAATTTCCCGTAATTCATTTTTCTGAACCTTAATTTTAAATGAAAACGAATACATGCTTTTATTCAAGACGAGAAACAATATGATAAAAACATTGATTATTATTTGTCCCTGAAGAATTGCATCTATCCGCTGATGAAAAATAAATGCCAAGGCACAAAGAAAAATAAAAGCCCCAATAACTTGTACTGAACGAAATAAATTGTATTGAAAGGCCTTTTCTTCTAATCTTACTTTTATGAAATACAGGTTAATCGCATGATTGGTAATAACATGCAAAGCAGACCAAAAAACAAGTTCCCTGACTGTATTTTCTTTTGCCAAGGCTAGCCAGCTAAGACTAATTATAATTAATAAAACCGAAGATATAAGAAATAATATGCCGAGGTAACGGTATAACTTTTGCAAAGAATTTTCTTTGCGGTACTCGTGATAAAATCGCCAGAAACAAGAATTAATCCATGAAAACAAAAAAATCGCCATGTACGAGAAAGTAGTGAAAACAAGACTGTAATACCCGTATTCATCTGGCGTGAAATAACGCGTAAAAATCGGGGAACGTAAAAGGCCAATAAACGAAGGGACAATAGCCCCGGTAAAATACCAAAATATATCGTTAACAAGCTTTTTTTCAATTTTGTTTTCCAAGGCCAACTATTTTAATAATGAAGAATAGGCATTGAACATCTTATTCTCCTCTCTTTTCCAACTATAAAGTGTTTTTTGAGCTTTTATAGCGTTTATGCTATATTCCTTGTATACATTATGGTCTTTTAATAATTTTTCAATAGCCTCTGTTATTTCCGGGATGGATTTGATATCTACACCTACCCCACATTTATTGTTCTTTACATACTGGTACATGTTCCCAAAATTACTACAAATAATAGGTAAACCAAACGCCATATACTCGAAGGTTTTTACTTGTATCCCGTAATAAAACTTCCAAGATGGCCGAAAAAGGCCCATACCAATCCTACTTTGTAGCAACAATTCTTTAACTTGATCATATGGCACCTTGCCCTGTATTATTATATTATTTTCAAGTCCGTTTTCCTCAATAAATTTAGCTATTAAAACTTGCAAATTTTCCGATTGTATTTTTCCTATTAGAATGACTTTTACACTTTTATCTATTTTGCAATATTGCCGGACAGCTTCCAATATTTCCCATATCCCTCTTTCTTCATTTATATTACCACAGTACACTAAATCATAAATTTTACTTGAAGAGTGGATTCTTTCCTCCTCCAACTCCAGGTTCGTGTAATTATATAAAATGGTCACCTTATGGCTGCCAAATTTTTTCTGGAACCTGGAAGCTACAAATTCACTTACTGGACAAAAATGGTGAATATGTTTTGAATGCTTTAATTCCCAATAAGAAATAAATCTTTTGATAAAAGACTTAATAAACTTGGGAAGGTGATTAAACGTGAGGTTTGATGACACGAGATCTGGATAGTACTCGTGCACGTCATAAATAATTTTTGTCCCCGGCATTTTTTTTCTTATTATTTTTGCTAGGGAAATCAATTGAATATCATGAATATGAATTACATCTGGGTTATTCTTTTGCAAAATCCTGAAAAAATTATTCATGGTTATGTTTATTCCAAAAATCCTGAACAATAAATTAATATAAAAATTATTAAAAACTAATTGCCGGGGAATAATATAATATGGAATGCCCTCACTGGTTTTGCCTTCTTTATATATGTCCCCCATGGTCAGACATGTAATTTCATAGGACTTATTCAAGCTAAGGGCTTCTTTATAATATACCCTATCGTCATACAAACCATGGGTATATGATATTACGCAGATTTTTTTTAACATATATTTTGATATCTATTTTCACCGTGAAAAAATAGTTACAACAAATTAAAACATATTGTAATTATTTAGCTGGATAATTTATTAAAAAAATAATTAATAAAATCATGTTCAATACAATAAACTGAGACGTATTAATCCTTTTCCCAAAACAGCCATTGTTCGATTAGGTAAAGCATTGTTTCCCTGATGATAAAAAAAATAGGGCACGTATTATTTTTATTTAACCTGGATGAATAATGCAGGTTCATTGCCGTCGTGCTTTTTACCGACGGTACAAAAGGCAATACTACCCCCCCCCTACTCCCTCACCAGCTCTTCAAAATCAATCTCGTTGTTTTTTTCTACTTCCGTTACTTTTCCTTTCTCGCATTTCAAGGTACGCGAGGGGTACTTGTTCAGCAGGTTGTAATTA
>CAZKIR010000346.1:0-4686 GCA_964552835.1 uncultured Bacteroidales bacterium | reverse complement strand
AGACGTATGGGTACGTAACAAGATATCAGGGCGCGTTTCGATAAAAAAAGTATCCTGCATATCCCTGGCGGGATGTTCCTCCGGGAAATTTAATGCCGAAAACACGTGCCAATCATCTTCTATTTCTGGTCCTTTTGAAACAGTAAAGCCTTGACGTTGAAAAATATCGATTATTTCTTTCCGTACGATAGAAATCGGGTGACGGGAACCCAGCTTCACGGGATACGGGGGCAAGGTTAAATCCAGGCTTTTGTCTTGATCAGCAGTGGATTTTAAACTTGCTTGCAATGAATTGAATTTATCTTGGGCGAGCTGTTTTAATTTATTTATTTCTTGCCCGGTTTCTTTCTTTTGATCATTCGGGACTTCCTTGAAATCCGCGAATAATTTATTGATTAACCCCTTTTTACTAAGGTATTTATTTTTAAATTCTTGTACTTGTAATGGATTATCCGCTGAAAATTGATCTACTTCCTGGATTAATTTTGTAATTTTATCTTTCATTTTTTCGGCAAATTTTAAAATACGAAAGTACAAAACTTTTTAAAAATTATCCTAAAATGCGAGTTGCTATTGCTGGAATTACTGGTTTTATTGGTAGACATTTAAATAAATATTTTTCTGGTAAAGGATATGAAGTTATTGGTATTTATAGAAATGATTTTAAAAACCAAGGTTCGCTAAATGATAAGTTGGAGAATACAGGTATAGTTTTAAATTTTACTGGAACGCCTATTATTAAGCGATGGACCAAGAAGAATAAACGAATTATTTACGAAAGCCGTATAAATACTACACGGCAAATTGTCAATGCGTTTGAATATTTAACCTCTCCCCCGCGAATTTTGATTAATGGCTCTGCTGTTGGCATATATGATGGTTCAGACAAAATTCATACGGAAAATAGCCGGTCTTTTAGTGGTGATTTTTTGCAAGATGTTATTGAAGATTGGGAAAGGGAAGCCTTACGGGCATGTAAAATGGGATTAACTGTATGGATTCCCCGTATGGGAATTGTAATTGGCAAGGAAGGGGGGATCATGCAAAAAATGTTTGTCCCTTTTAAACTTGGGCTTGGCGGTGCTATAGGAAGTGGCAGGCAAACTATTCCTTTTATTCATATTGATGATGTGCAAGGGGCTATTGATCATTTAATCCATACGCGTCCCGATACAGGAATTTTTAATTTCGTTAGCCCTGAAATTACTAATAACAAGGAATTTACTGATATTTATGCCAAAAATATCGGTGCCCCTGTTTTTTTTAATATTCCTTCCTTTATACTTCATCTTGCTTTTGGTGAAGGTGCTGGTGTTTTATTGAAAGGTCAAAAAGTTTTACCTGAAAAGTTAGAAAAATTAAAATATGATTTTAAGTTTGCCAATATTAATAAAGCCGTAACGGCTACTTTTTCTTAATACCTGAACAATTGGAAAAACGCGCTGCTATACGCCAACTTGTCGGGCAAACTGCTATATATGGCCTAAGTAGTTTCGTACCGCGATTTTTAAATTATTTATTAGTACCTATCTATACACGTATTTTTGAACCCGCCGAGTATGGAATTGTTGCTGAATTATATGCCTATGTAACTTTCTTGATTATTATCCTTACCTACGGGATGGAAACCGGATATTTCCGGTTCTCTTCAAAATCTGAACGGCCTGAACACGTGTACAATGTCATCACCACCAGTTTAATTATTACATCTATACTTTTTATCCTCGCTACTAACATGTTTGCCGGTTATATTAGTGGGTGGATAGAATATCGTGGGCACCCCGAGTATATAAAATGGTTTGGCATTATACTTGGTATCGATGCTTTCGTTTCCCTTCCATTTGCTCGTTTACGTTATGAAAACAAGCCCATGAAATTTGCCATGGTTAAAATATTTAATGTATTGATAAATATAGGGTTTGTTTTGTTTTTTTTAATTATATGCCCAAAAATTAAATTTCCCGGTTCACTTAGCTGGGTGTATGATCCTGGTATTGGCGTAGGATATATTTTTATTTCTAATTTGATTGCAAGTGCTTGTACCTTAGTTATCTTGTACAAGGAAATTATCAAGATACGGATTCAACTAGATTATAAATTATGGAAATCCATAATAATTTATTCATTTCCATTACTTATTGCCGGTCTTGCCGGGAATATTAACGAGGCTATGGATAGGGTTTTAATAAAGTACCTTGTTCCTGATGGTGAAAATCCTATGGTACAATTAGGAGTTTATGCCGCGAACGCCAAGTTGGCCATTATTATGGTTTTGTTTATACAAATGTTCCGTTATGCTTTTGAGCCTTTTATTTTTCAATATGAAAAGGATAGGTCCGGGAAAGAGCTTTACGCGGATATCCTTAAATATTTTTCTATTTTTTGCATTGTTATTTTTCTCGTTGTTACTTTTTATTTGCATTATTTTAAATATTTTATTGGTGAAAAATACTGGGCTGGACTGGATATCGTACCTGTTATGTTATTGGCAAATATTTTTTTAGGTATTTATTTTAATCTTTCTTTGTGGTACAAGTTAAAGGAGTTAACCCGGTTTGGTGCTTATTTCGCGATAAGCGGGGCTCTTATTACCCTGGTTTTGAATTTTATTTTTATACCCCTTTATGGTTATATTGCCCCTGCCTGGGTGCGGTTCGCGTGTTATTTTGTGATGGTTTTTTTATCGTATAATATCGGGAAGAGATATTATCCAGTCCCTTATGCTTTGAAAAGCATTTTGGTTTATTTTTTGATAGGAAGCTTATTTTTTATTGTTCATCTGGGAATTAGCAAGATCATTTTTTATCAATGGATAAAAGATATTTTTTATGCAGGCATAATCTTTGGCTTTATTATCTTTGTATTATCTAAAGAACATTCTTTACGTAAATTAATTCAAGATAAATGGAAATCAATATTGTAAATAGATCTAAACATCCATTACCGCAATATAGTACCCGGTACAGTGCAGGTATAGATTTACGGGCGGACCTGGATGAAAAAATTGTTTTAAAACCATTGGCACGGATATTAGTGCCCACTGGTTTGTATATTGAATTGCCAATTGGGTACGAAGCCCAAATTCGGCCTCGTTCGGGTTTGGCTTTGAAAAAAGGAATTACCGTTTTAAACTCCCCTGGGACAATTGATGCTGATTACCGGGGTGAAATTGGTGTTATCCTGGTTAACCTTTCAGACCAGGAACACGAGATTGAGGATGGGGAACGGATATGCCAAATGGTTATTTCTAAGCATGAAGCGGTATCACTTAACCTTGCCAAAAGCATTAGTCAGACGGATAGGGGGACTGGTGGCTTTGGACATACTGGAACTAAATAAACTATTAAAAATGAATATATTAATACCTATGGCTGGTATGGGAAAACGTATGAGGCCCCATACCCTTACTACACCAAAACCATTACTTAAAGTTGCTGGAAAACCTATTGTTCAACATCTCGTTGAAGAATTGATTAAAATTGTGGAAGAAGATATCGACGAAATTGGGTTTATTATTGGTAGGTTTGGAAAAAATATCGAGCAAGAATTATTGGATCTCGCCAGCTCGCTTGGTACCAAAGGTAAAATTTACTATCAAGATAACCCGCTTGGTACGGGCCATGCTGTATTATGTGGAGCAGGATCGCTAAAAGGTGAAACCATTGTTGCATTTGCTGACACGATTTTTTTTAGTGATTTACAAATTGACCGTACTAAAGACGGCGTTATCTGGGTGCAAGAGGTCGAAGATCCTGCTGCATTTGGTGTTGTTACCACTGATGAACAGAATATTGTAAAGGGGTTTGTTGAGAAACCGTCTACACCGGTATCCAATAAAGCCATAATAGGAATTTATTATTTTAAAAATGGTGAAAACCTTAAGGATGAATTACAATATTTAATTGATAATAATGTTATTAAAAATGGAGAGTACCAGTTAACAGATGCCTTAGAAAATATGCGTGGAAAAGGGAAATTGTTTACCACGAGTTCTGTTGATCAATGGTTGGATTGTGGTAATTACAAGGCCACGCTTATATCTAACCACGCCGTACTCGATAGAAATGGAAATTTTGTTGACCCTGGTGCCAAAATCGAGGATTCCATCATTATTCGACCTTGTCATGTTGGGAAAGGAGCAGAAATTATTCATTCTGTCATTGGCCCACATGTAAGCCTAGGGAGCGGGAGTAAAATACATTACAGTATCGTGCAGGATTCCATCATTGGAGAAACTGGGGTTTTACAAAATTTGAATTTAATGCAATCCATGGTTGGTTCAAATGTTAATTTGCTGGGTACACCTGGTGAGTATAGTTTAGGTGATTTTGCCGAGGGAAGTTATTAAAAGGTTTAAGGATGAAGTATAAAGCCGGATATATTTTAAATTTTTGTTTTAGTTTGATTTTTGTTTTATTAGTCTCGTCATGTAGTATATTTCGGGCTGCTAATAAGAGTGGGTGCGACGAGCAAACAATGGAAAGGAACAGTGAATATACTTATTCATTGTTAGAGGGGATTAAACAAAAATATATCGGAAACCCGAACAGTTCTGTTAGCTTGTTTTTAAATGCGCTTAAATTGGATTCTAATAGTTCAACAGCGCATTACGAGATCGCTCAGGTATATGCTACGTATCGAAACCCGAAAAAAGCTTTATATCATGCTAAGCAAGCCTACCGGATT
>CAZKIR010000345.1:0-4688 GCA_964552835.1 uncultured Bacteroidales bacterium | reverse complement strand
GAAACAATACTGTCCACCATATATAATTCAGGCTATGGGGCGCGATAGGTTGTTTATTCGCGGCTTAAAAGTATAACTTTTCATTATATTTGTAGTATTCATGGCGGGAAATGATCCGGCCATAATTTTACAAGAATGATAGAAAGGAGGCCAAACTTTTTGTGCACATTTGATAGGCGCTCATCTTGGGCTAACATCTTTGTCATGGTTCGGTCGGTTAATAGTAATATTTAAAACATGAAAAACACCATTTTCATTAGCATTGGTACAGCCCTATTGCTATTATATAGTATGAGCGGCTTTTCTCAAAATGAAAAGTTCCGGTCCAAAACCATTGAAGATGGGTTGGCCAATAATTGGGTCAATTGTTTCGTGCAGGACAAGCAGGGGTTTATATGGATTGGCACTGATGACGGGCTTAGCCGTTTTGACGGGTACCAGTTTGCAAATTTCAGGCATAACCCCGAGAAAAAAAACAGTATCGGGGGCAATTCCATTAATTCCCTGGCATGCGATAATCAGGGAAATATATGGATAAGCTGCACGGGAAGTGGTTTATATAAATATTCTCATACCCATGATACCTTTGAAAAAATGACTTTTTCTGATGCAAAGTTCAGCACGTTAAATATTACTATTTTATTCCACTCTTCCCTTGGAAAAATATGGATAGGCACGTCTACCGGCGACCTGGCCTGTTTTGACCCGGTAAAAAACACGATCTACCTGGACAATCTTGGAACGTATGAGGATAATGCTGAAAT
Source organism: uncultured Bacteroidales bacterium (assembly GCA_964552835.1). Lineage (GTDB taxonomy): Bacteria > Bacteroidota > Bacteroidia > Bacteroidales > CAYFUP01 > CAZKIR01. Next base: position 3,924 of record CAZKIR010000345.1, on the reverse strand, counting down.
TTTAACAATCGTTGAAGACAAAAACAACAACATCTGGCTGGGGACTAGCGTGGGCCTGTTCAGGTACTTCCCCCGCGAAAAAAGACTTGAAAAGGTTACCCAACCCTTTGCTAGCGGTTACATGAGGCCCGTTTTCAAAAACCACGGCCACAATGTATGCTTTTATAACTCGAATAATGAGATATACATGTATGATGAAAAAAAACAAGAATACAAGTTGCTCTGGGAAAGGCCCGGGGACCTTCCCCATATTGTTACTACAATTCTTCCCGGCAACAAAGGTGAATTATGGCTAGCTTGTGATAACGGGCTAATGAAATTAATAAAACAACCTGACGGAAAATATAAACTGTCATACGCGGGGGAAGAAAAATATTTTAAGCTACCGGTAAAATCCATGTACAAAGACAACATGGACAATTTATGGATTGGGTTATGGCGTAGGGGGATATTGTATACTAAATTAAACAAGAATTCATCTGGTTTCGTTCATATCCTGCCTGATCCCGAGGACCCGTATTCTAAAGCAAAAATAGTAAGATGTTTATTACCAAAGGAAAACACTGTCATTGCCGGGACCGACTGGGGCGGTGTTTTTCAGTTAAACACGCGCCAAGTTTATTCTAACGCGAGCAATTCCGGGGAAAAATTATCAAATATCCCCTTCAAGTTAATAACAGGACTGGCAAATGGCCCCGGTGGACGATTACTAATTGGCTCGTTTGGTCTTTACGAATACGATTATCAACTACAAACAATTACCAATCATTATTTTAAAACCCAGGACAACAATAACATTTTTTATGCTAACTTTTTAAATGGGAATCGTGTACTGTTTACAATACTTGACAACATTTATTTCATGGATTTAAAAACAAGAGAAATAACCAGGACACTGGATATATCTGAATATAGTTCAGGACAGATTTTCACCCTCGCCTTCGAGAACAAGAACATAATATGGATTGGCCTGACTAATGGACTGGTAAGGTTACATCTTGATAACCTGGATCATACAGAGTACCGGCATAGCAATATTATTGAAAACAGCCTGAGCAACAACACCATCCATTGTATAAAACCAGACCAGAAAGGGCGCGTGTGGATAGGCACAAGGAACGGGCTAAACCTGTACAACCGGCCAAAAGACAATTTCATTGTATTTAACGAGCAAAACGGGCTGCCCAATAGTTTTATCCATGCCATCGAAGAAGACAGGCACGGGGACTTGTGGATAACCACCAATAAAGGCCTCTCGCGCTTTTCAGTGGCCGGCCTTACATTAAAGGCCCTTGAAAAGAAAGACCCCTCGGGCTTGTTTACCAACTACGACCAGTCTGATGGTTTGCAAGGCAACCAGTTTTGCAGGGGCAGCTCCTGCAAGACAAAATCGGGCATCCTGGCATTTGGCGGCATAAATGGCATTAGCTTGTTCCACCCGGACAGCATTAAAATCAAAACCGACACCTTGCACGTGAACCTCACGGGCCTTCAACTATTCAACAAGGAAGTCCCGATCGCCCCGGGCAATAAAAACTCGATATTAAACAAGCACGTGAACGAAACTAACGGGCTGGTACTTTCTCACCAGCAAAATTTTATTAACATTGATTACGTGGCATTGCACTATCCCGCCCCGGAAACTGTCGAGTATGCATATATCCTGGAAGGGCTTGACCATGGCTGGAATTATGTAAAAGATCAAAAATCGGCCAATTATACCAACTTGCCCCCCGGTGAGTACACCTTCAGGGTTAAAGCCTCGATAAAAGGCCGGAATTGGGGCGCACCAGAGAAAACCTTAAAAATAAAAGTGCTGCCCCCCTGGTGGAACACGGCATGGTTCAGGCTCCTTTCCATAATCGTGTTTATCGGGGCCATTTACTTGATATACCGGATGAGAATACGTGGACTAAAAATACGCCAAAGGGAACTGGAGGACAAGGTGGCCAGGCGTACCAATGATTTAAACGCCCTGAACAGGAAACTGGAAGACCAGGCGCGCACCTTACAGGAAAAAAATGAAAACCTGCAAATGTCGCAACAAAAAATACTGGAGCAGAATGAGGAGATCACCCATCAAAAAGAAAACCTGGAAAACCAAAACAAAACACTCGTTAAAAAGAACGAGGAAATCATACGGATTACAAATAAGCTGCACGAGTCCGACCAAATACGGTTCAGGTTCTTTACTAATATATCCCACGAGTTCCGCACCCCCTTAACATTAATTATTAACCCGCTGGAATCGATCCTCAAAAATGAAAAACTCAACGAGAAACTCAAGGAAAAAATATCCCTGGTATTTAATAATGCTTCCAGGTTATTAAACCTTATTAACCAGTTGCTTGAATTCAGGAAAACCGAAAATGAAACCAGTGAACTAAAACCCGGGCACCTCGATATTGTCGATACGGTGAGGGGCGTGTACGAGTCTTTCCGGTTATCTGCCGATAAAAAAAACATGGAATATGTTTTTTATTCTGAACGCGAGCGCCTGATGGCCTGGTTTGACCCCGACAAGCTTGAAAAAATCATGTTCAACTTATTGTCCAATGCTTTCAAATATACCCCGGACAATGGAAAAATCACGGTTGAACTGACAAACGGCAAGGATGAAAGCTATAAAATAAAAATTACCGATACGGGAAAAGGGATAGACAAGGAAAAACTCGATAAGATATTTAACAGGTTTTACCAGGCCACGGGGGAAACAGGCATGCACGACAGCAGTGGCATAGGCTTGTCCCTCACCAAATTACTGGTTGACATGCACGGGGGGGATATCGAGGTTGATAGCTGTTCCGGTAAAGGCACTTGTTTTACCGTTACCATGCCGGTAAAGCTAGAAAACCAAGCCGTCCCGGTAGAGCCACCCCCCCTGCCCGAGGAATACACCTCGGAAATATACAGCACAGGCGAATATGAACAAGGGCCACCAGGTGAAAAAACAGAAATGCAGGGCGCGAAATTACTGATTGTTGAAGACAACGATGACTTGAGAAAGTTCCTGGGGGACGAGCTGGCTGATTTTTATGACATCCTGGATGCAAGGGATGGAAAAGAGGGGCTTGAAACGGCCATTCGCGAACTGCCCGATTTAATCATCAGCGATATCATGATGCCCGGGATGAACGGGTATGAATTGTGCAAGCAGGTAAAAATGGAATGGCAAACCAACCATATCCCGGTTGTTTTGCTTACGGCCAAAACCAACAAACAAAGCCTGGTGCAGGCCATCGAGTTTGGCGCTGACGCTTACATGGGCAAACCATTTGATATGCTCCACCTGAAAAAACAAATATACAACTTGCTTGTAAACCGCAAAACCCTTTTTGAAAAATATAACAAAGGGGCAGCCGTTTATTCCAATAATGGGCTTAACCAAGGCAACCGTGAATTCATAGAAAAAATAGATGACGTTATTAATGAAAATTTATCAAATAAGCAGTTTAACGTGGAAATACTAGCAAAAAAAATGCACACGAGCCGATCGGTACTTTATAAAAAGGTACTTGAAATAACCAATGTATCCATTGGCGAGCTAATTCGAATCAAACGCCTTAAAGAAGCTGCAGGGCTTATTCACGAGAACAAATACAATATATCAGAGATAGCTGACATGGTAGGGTTCTCTGAACGCCCGGCGTTTTCGCGCAGTTTTAACAAATTTTTTGGCATGAGCCCAAAACAATACCAAAAAAAATACCTGGATAAAAAATAACTACCGAAAGGCTAGAATAAGGCGGGGAAGCCCATTGCTCCCAGCGGGAATAAAAAGTGGACATAAGGGAAAATAAACACCAGGATTTTTAATAGGCACTAATTCAATCAAGAAAGCATGTTCTAATAATCTTATCTACAGTATTAAAAAAAGCTGCCCTAAAAATAGGGCAGCTATTTAACCAAAACAAATCCTTATCA
>CAZKIR010000344.1:0-4708 GCA_964552835.1 uncultured Bacteroidales bacterium | reverse complement strand
CAACAGTGCTATCCATTATGCCAAAACTATACAACAATCGATATTGCCCCTGGAAAAAAACACCCGTGAATATTTTGAATCCTTTATAATTTTCAGACCCAAGGACGTGGTAAGCGGTGACTTTTACTGGTTCTGTCCCCTGGACAATAAAACCTGTTACGTGGCAGTTATTGATTGTACCGGGCACGGAGTGCCGGGGGCTTTCATGAGCCTGATCGGCAATCGGATATTAAACGAGATTATAAAGGAAGGCATACTTGCCCCGGCCATGATACTGGAAAGCTTAAATACCCGTGTTCAGAAAGCCCTGAAACAAGACCAAACCGATAACAATGACGGAATGGACGTGTGCCTGGCAAAAGTAGAAATAACCAGCCAGAACCACAGAAAAATTACCTATGCCGGTGCTAAAAGACCATTAATATATCATGATACGCGAACTGGAAAAATTGAACAAGTGAAAGGCACCCGGAAATCAATCGGCGGGGCCAGGGCCAAACGCAACCCTTTGACTTATCATGACACTGATTTACCTTTACCATCCGGCACTATGCTTTATCTTACAAGCGATGGGATTATCGACCAAAATAACGAAAACAGGGAACGGTTTGGCCAAAAACGGTTCTTACAACTCCTGGAAAATGTGAAAAACCAGCCTCTGAAAGAACAGGGGCAACAAATTGAAAAAGAACTCATCGCGTACATACAAAAAACTGAGCAAAGAGACGATATAACTGTTTGGGGGATTATAATGTAAAAAAATTTAATAGTGATAGCGAAAGTTTCTAAATTGAATTATATGCAAAAAAAAACAGCGGCATATTTCTTTATCATTATATTTTTGTCATTAACTGCTCATTGTCAAATTGTAGTGGGGCAAAAACCCAGCCTGCAATTCAAACATATAACAAATGCAGACGGGCTAACCAGTAATAACATACACGCTATTTCACAAGACACCCTGGGCAACATGTGGTTTGGCACGTCAAGGGGGTTAAACCGGTATAACGGGTATGAGGTTTTTAAATATTATTCTGCTGTAAGGGATCCGAACAGTATACCCCATGATGAAATTAATAAACTTTTTACCGATCCGGGCGGAAACCTATGGATAGGGACTAAAAGCGGAATATGCAGGTTTAGTTATTACCATAATCATTTTATCAATTATAATCTTCAGGTTGATTCGTTACCACTGGCCAAAATAATCACGGGTATCCATGCAGACACGTCAGGAATTTGTCATATTTCCACGAAATACGGGCAAGTATATAAATATAATCATTCCCTTGATTCGTTTCAGCTTTTGGATATCGACATGAAAAAAAGAAAAGAAATAGCAAGCATTTACTATGATAAAGAAAACACATTATGGATTGGTTTTATAAATTACCTGGGCAAATACTCAAACGGCCGCTTGCAGCTTATTCCACTAAAAAAAAATGAAAGGGATTTCTACAAACCAGAAAGCATCACAGAATTCCAGGATAATATTTGGTTAGCCATTTACCCGGTTGCCTCCCGTTATTATGATAAAGAAAATGGTAAGATGAAAAAAATAAATTTTGCTTCGGATAGCACTTTTACTTTGTCTTTTTATAACGAGAACGATAATAAGCTATGGTTATCAATGAGTGACGGGCTTGGATTATACATGCCGGCCGAAAACAAGTTCTTTAAATACCAACATGAGGCTTATAACGATAAAAGCCTTAATTATAACGGCATTATGTGCTTTTATAAAGATATTCATCAAAATTATTGGGTCGGGACTTCATCCGCGGGTATTAACGCGATGTTAAATGAAAAAAAAATTTCATCCCTCCGCTTTGAACAAGGAGGTTCGTTAGCCCTCTCGAACCAGGTTGTTACTTCAATTGCTGAAGGGCCACGAAAAAATATTTGGATTGGTTTCACTACCGGGCTCGAAGTGTATTCACCCGATTTACAAAAAAAACTGCGAACCTTCTCAAACAAAGGGAATATAGGAATAGGGTACATCTATGATATGATTACCTGGAATAAAAAATTATATGTTTGTAATTACACCAAAGGCTTTCAAAAATATAATCCACGAAAGCAGGTGTTTGAAAATATCTCACTTCCGGAAACCATTACAAACCAGGACACGAGGTCAGTAGCCATTGATAAAGACGGGTATTTATGGATTGTTTTTCATGGTCAGGGTATATTAAAAACAGACTTAAACGTTGTATATAAGTTATATACAAAAGATAAAAACAACCTTATTGACAATTGGAACATGAGCATATTTATTGACAGCAAAAATAACAAGTGGGTAAAATCTCAGTTTGGCCTGTCTGTATTGTTTAATGGCTCCAGTCAATTTACAAACTTTTTTTCTGTTCCCAGGGACGAATTAACGTTAACCAGCAACGAGATAAACAATATTTTCGAGGATTCTTACAAGCGTATCTGGATTAGTACCTCTAAAGGTTTGTGCCTGTTTAATGATTCAACGGGATCATTCACGAGATTAAACGCTGACAATGGATTTCCATACCGAAATGTAACTTCCATGAAGGAAGATAGTTCAAAAAATCTATGGATCGGGACCAATAGAGGTATCATTAAACTTAATATCGGCAATTATGCCCCTAGTCATGACAACTTGGAAAGAAGGCATGTTTTTTTTGATTTAATTGGTAAAAACATTTATAACGAGTTCACTGGTACCTCTTATTATGCCTCGGGTGGTTTTTTATTATTTGGTGGGACAAAAGGGGTAACATGGTTCTATCCAGATGAAATCTGCCTTAACCCGGTTAAACCTCATGTATATATTACTGAGCTAAAAATAAACAATCAAACAGTAACCCCGGATGATGCAACAGGCATTTTAGATAAAAACATTGCCTTTACAAAAAAAATTACCCTTAATTACAAGCAAAACGCTTTAGGGTTTACATTTACCGCTATTAATTATTTGCACGCGCAAAATAACCAATATGCCTATTTGCTTGAAGGTCCTGATTTATCAGATAATGGATATACCTATCTTAAATCCAGGCGGAATCTTACTTTAATCCATTTACCGCCTGGACAATACACCTTAAAAGTAAAAGCCGCCAATAATGACGGGGTATGGAGCGATTCGATCCGGGAACTCGACATAGAAATATTGCCCCAATGGTACCGGACATGGTGGATGAAGCTGATTATGGCAGTGGGGATAATAATGATCATCCCTCTGTTTTACAAACTTAAAATAAATCATATGAAACAACAGAAAGAAAAGGATATCGATCAGTTAAAGATTAAATTTTTCATGAATATTTCACATGAATTCCTTACCCCACTTTCTCTTATCTTGGGACCGCTTGAGAATATTCTTAGAAACGATCCAGAAAACAAACACCATAAACAATTACAATTAATCCATCGTAACTCGAAAAGGCTTTTACGGTTGATAAACCAATTGCTTGATATGCGCAAGTTAGAAACCGGGTTATTCACACTTGGGGTAAGCGAAGAAGATATAGTAAAATATACTTATAATATTTTTTCATCATTCGTTTATCTTGCTAATCGTCAGGATATTAAATACAATTTCATGGCGGATCCTGAAAACGCAACTTGTGCATTCGATCCAGAAATTATTGATAAATCGCTCTATAACCTTATTTCCAACGCGTTTAAATACACGCCGCGGGGAGGTAAAATATCAGTAAAGGTTTCTTTATCAAAAAATGACCCTGGCAATAAAAACCTCGTGTTAAAATCTTTACCTTCTGATATTGATGTACTCGAAATCACCGTTAGCGATACAGGCATTGGCATTGAAAATGAACATCTATCATCCATTTTTAAAAGGTTTTACCGTACAAAAGATACCGCGACCAAAAAACAAGGAGGAACAGGGATTGGCCTGGCGATTACAAAAGAATTTATTGAGATACATAAAGGTATTGTCCAGGTAAAAAGCCAAAAGAACAAGGGGGCGGTCTTTACCATATACATCCCGGCATCCATGAACTTTTATAAAGAAGAAGAAAAAGCAGAAAACAATGGGGATATTGCACAATATCCCCATATTACCAACGATAGCGAGTTAAATACCGAGAACGGTAAAAAGCAAAATATCCCGAAAATGTCAGATGAAAATGAACTAATTCTTATTGTTGATGATAATCCCGAAATAAGAATCTTTTTTACAGACCTGTTAAAGCAGCATTACAGGTTAAGTGAAGCAAAAAATGGCGAGGATGGCTTAAAAGAGGCAAGAAAAAAAATACCCGATTTAATTATTACAGATATTATGATGCCTGAAATGGATGGGCTGGAATTTTGCAAGCGGGTTAAAAACGACCCCTTGACCTGCCATATACCAGTCATCATGCTCACGGCAAGATCAACAGAAGAAAACCAGCTCGAGGGGTTTAACCTGGGCGCAGACGATTATATCGTAAAACCATTTAATATTGATATCCTAAAGGCAAAAATCAATAACATACTGACAAACAGAAAAAAATTTAGAAAAAAGGTTGGAAATAATCCGAAGCTTGATTTTGCAGAAAAATCCATGACAAATATTGATGTTGATTTTATATCAAAATTCATGCATTGCATTGAAAAAAACTTTAGCAATCAAGATTTTAACAATTCACAACTTTGTGAAGAACTTGGCCTTAGTAACGCACAACTATTCCGCAAGCTAAAAGCCTTAACGAACCACTCCCCGGGCGAG
>CAZKIR010000343.1:0-4717 GCA_964552835.1 uncultured Bacteroidales bacterium | reverse complement strand
GACTTCCGTACCCGTGGTTACGGTAAGGTCTTCCCCGGCATTGGCGGTCAAATCAGGCGCTTCGGCAGTAATTGTTACCACGTCTTCGTCTGAGTAACTGTTCACGGACACCACGAGTTTAACCTTGTAGTCTCCCGCTTCATCCGGGACAAACGTTGGATCCGGGTCAGTTGAATTATTTAACTGCACGCTACTGCCTGCCGGGACCTCGTCAAAGCTCCAGGCATAAACCAAATCCCCTTCGCTAGCCGTTGAATTGCCCCCGTCAAGGGCCACCTTCTCGCCAACCAAAACCGTGGCATTATTTCCCGCGTCAGCAGTTACCTCGACGGCTGGATCCAGTATTTCTTCACACGAGGTAAAAAACATGAATAAAAAAATAGGCAAAGCTTTCATGTAATTCAAGCTGCCTGTTAAAAATCGCTTTTCTCTTTGTATCATAACTACAACATGTTTAATAATTTCAATTAAGGTAATAGGGTATTTTATTCTTATTTATATTAAGGGTACATTTTACCACCAAAAATGTTCAAAAAAAAATTTGACGAACGGGGGGATTTCTTGGATGAAAAAATGGATATGCCTATTGAATATAAATGAATAACTTGTATTTTTATAGCCACGATATGGTGGATTGGTTTTCCCCCTTTGGTAAACCTTCGGGGGGGGGTGAAAGATTAAAGGGGCTGCACCCCTACGTATAGGTTTCGCCCCCTCATGAAACATGAAACCTTAAACAATCTTTGTTTGCCATAGCTTCACGAAAGTGAAAAAAATGATAACTAGAAACACGGGCCATGGAAGATATAAAAATGACAAGCAATCAAAGCCAGCAAATCGAAAAGCTCCTGGAAGAAAACAGGATCTTGAAGAAAGAAAACGCCGGCCTTAAGAAAGACCATGAGTTTTTCAGGTATTTATCTGATCAGTTCCCCCAGCTTATCGCCTACACGGATAAAAACCTGGTATATCGTTACGTGAACAAGGTATACGAGAAAGCTTTTAAAAAAAAACGTGAAACCATCATCGGGCAAAAATTACCTGATTTAATTGGTCAAAAAGCTTTTACAAAAGCCTTGCCCCATGTCAGGAAAGTACTTTCCGGGCAAGAAGTGCGCTACCTGGAATGTTATGAATATCCATCGGGGAACAAAAAATACATGGACGGGCACCTGATACCTGATTTTTCACCGGAAGGAGAGGTAAAAGGATATTTTGCCATGCTAAACGACATAAGCCAACACCTTGATAATAGAGAAAATTTTCATAACAGCCAGCTTCAATTATTAACCCAAAACCTGTTAGAGGAATTATGGATTGCCGATCTTGACTTAAAATTAACCTACGTGAGCCCTTTTTGCGAGAACATATTCGGGTTTACCCAAGAAGAACGGGTAACCAAGAAACTGGAAGAATTATACACGCCAAACTCGATGGAAAAGATAGAACAACTATTTCATGACAAATACCACGAGTATAAACAAGGCAAAATATCGAATACACCCGTTACTGTCGAGCTGGAAGCATACCATAAAAACGGCCATACAGTATGGGTAGAAAGCAAAGCCGGTTTCTTGTTGAACACTTCTGGTGAATTGATCGGTATTCAAGGCATTACAAGGGATATCACGGAAAAAAAGCGAATGCGGGACTCCTTGCAAGAACGAGACAAACAACTTGAAGACTACAAGAACAAAAGCGTTCAACACGAGCAAACCAGGCGCGAACTGGCCACCATTTCACTTTACGTGAACGAAAAGAATAAACTAATCGAGGAATTAACAAGAATTTGCAGGCAAAAATCCCAGGAATACAAGATGCACCCGAAAGATAAGCAAGAGATTGACCGTCGCATAAAATCCTTGATGGACATCCAGGCGGACTGGCAGCAAATCAAGTCGCCCTTTGAATCGGTGCACCAGGATTTTTTCACGAAACTTCTCGCGATAAACCCCCGGCTTACACAAAATGATTTAAGGCATTGTGCTTATATCAAGATGAACTTCTCGACTAAGGAAATAGCACGCATGATGAACGTGAAAAACACCACCGTGCAAAAAAACCGGGCACGCTTGAAAAAAAAGTTAAATATTTCCCGCGAGAAAGATATCTTTCAAATTGTTCACGATATTTAATTTTTGTCATAGATTTGTCATAGGGGTTTTTATAACTTAACATGAACAAATCCGTATTTTTCGGAGGTTGAAATGAGCAAGCAAATAAACCCCGGCAAATGGCTCCCTAAAACGCCTAATCCCCATGAAAAAAGAGGAATTACGAAAAAAAGCCCAGGAAATTATCCAACAACGGGGGATATTGGACTCGGACGAGTATAACAAGAAACTGGAAGAACTCGTTGAAGAATTGCAAATATACCAGGTAGAACTCGAGCACCAGAACGACGAACTGCGAAGGGTATCAAAAGAATTAAACGAATCAAGGGAAAAAGAAGTCTGGCAAAAAAGCTTTAAAAATATCAACGAGGGTTTATGCATCGTTTTGGAAGATTTTACTATCCTTCAAGCCAACGGGGCATTTTCAAGGATAGTAGAAAAACCCCTGGGAGAAATTAAGGGAAAAAAAAGCCACGGCCTGTTACATGGCCAGGACAAACCGGATAATTGCCATACCTGCCAGGCAATAAAAAACAAAACCGTTTCGCACAAGGAATATCATGAACCGTACCTGGACAAACACCTGGAAATAAGGATAGACCATGTGTTCAAGGAAAACCAGGAGTATGATTTTTCCATCCTTACCGTGAGGGACGTTACCGAGAATACCCGTTTGTTGCAGCTATACAAACAAACCAATACCATCATTAACCGAAGCCCTGCCGTGGCCTTCAAGTGGAAAAACGAAGAAGGGTGGCCGGTGGCCTTCGTGAGCCAGAACGTGGAAGATGTATTAGGGTACCCGATCAATGATTTTCTTGAAAACAAAATAACATACGAGAAAATAATCCACCCGGCCGACGTGGACCGGGTCTTCAAAGAAGTAAAAGAAAACAGCCAGGACACAACAAGTAATTCTTTCCAACACGAACCCTACCGGGTAAAAAAGAAAAACGGCGAGTATATTTGGGTCGATGATCGGACTTTTATTAATTATAACAACAAGGATATTAAATACTACGAGGGGATCATCACCGATATCACCGAGCGGATGGAAACACGTCAGCAACTGGAAACATCTAACCAGATGCTCGAGATGTTCTTCCAGCAGCCACTTGACGGGTTCTTTTTCATGATGCTGGACGAACCCGTTCAATGGGACAACAGGGTAGACAAGGAAAAAATGATGGATCACGTGTTTGCCCACCACCGCATCACGAAAGTGAACCAGGAAATACTAAACCAATACGGTCTAAAAGAAGAAGAGTTCCTGGGTTTGACACCGAACGACATGTTCGCGCACGACTTACCATACTGGAGAAAGGTATGGCGGGAGTTTTTTGACAAGGGTAAACTTTACATTAATACCAGGGAAAAAAAATCGGATGGGTCAGAGATGTGGGTCGAGGGCAATTACATTTGCCTGTATGACGAACAAAACAGGATAACCGGGCATTTCGGGATTCAACGCGACATTACCCGCCGGAAAAAGGCCGAGCAAGAGCTGCAATTCCACTCGAACTTGTTAAACCAGATACAAGACCTGGTTACAGCCACCGACCTGGAAGGCAATATCACTTACGTGAACGAGGCCGAATGCAAGATGCAAGGCAAAAAAGCGGAAGAAATTATTGGCCAAAACGTGGCCATGTACGGGGAAGATCCCTCCATGGGCGCCACACAACAAGATATTATTGAAACCACCCGTGAAAAAGGAGAATGGCGGGGCGAAGTGATCAACTTTACAAAGCATGGAAGGAAGATTATCCTGGATTGCCGTACCCGCTTGGTACATGATGAAAACAAAAAAGCGATAGGCATGATTGGCGTGAGCACGGACATCACGCGCCAGAAAGAAACCGAGAAAAACCTGAAAGAGAAAAACGAGGAATATGCCAGCCTGAACGAGGAATACCTGGCACAGAACGAGGAATTGCAGGCGGCCTTTAACGAGCTAAACGACAAGGCCGGGCAATTAAAAGAAAGCGAGGAGCGGTTTCGATCCTACGTGGAAAACGCGAGCGAACTGATCGTTGCCACGAACCTGGAAGGGAACTTTACTTACGCTTCGCCCAACGTGAAAGAAATCCTTGGGTACGACCCGGATTCCATGATTGGAAAAAACATCCAGGACTTTACCCATTCAGAAGATATCGATCGATGCCAAGAATTTTTCAAGAACGTCATTCAACATGAAAAGAAAGATAAAGGCATTGAATACAGGGTAAAACATGCCGATGGGAACTGGCGGTGGCACACGAGCAGCGCGGCGCCCGTACGCGATAATTTTGGCAGGGTGAAAACATACCTGGGCATTGCCCATGACATTACCGAGAAGAAAAAAACTGAACAAAAAGCCGAGAAATTTACCCACGACCTCCAGGTTATTTCTGAAGTCAGCACCAAACTAAACAGGGCCACGTTACAAGATGAAATTTTCTCGATCCTCGGCCACAAGATAAGCGAGCTAAATCCAAAGGCTTTCGTGATAATATCTTGTGCCGATCTGGAAGAACCAGGCACCATCTTTATTAAAAAATATTTGAGTAGGTATTACACGAACTGTATATTTTTTGGCAAGATTGCGATATTGATAAATATCA
>CAZKIR010000342.1:0-4730 GCA_964552835.1 uncultured Bacteroidales bacterium | reverse complement strand
ATAAAGAGACACCGGAAATTGACCTGACGCGACCGAAAGAAGGTATAGATATTCAGGAACTGGCCGGTTATGCCGAAAAGAAAAATGTCGGCTTGTTTTTATGGGCCCGGTGGGACAATGTGCGCGACCAGATGGAGGAAGCTTTTAAAACTTTTAATGAATGGGGCATAAAAGGGGTTAAAATCGATTTTATGGAGAGCGATGATCAAAACATGGTGGCATGGTATGAAAAATGTCTGGCCGCGGCTGCCAAATATAAACTTTTAATAAATTTTCACGGGGCCTATAAACCGGCAGGTTTGCATTATAATTATCCCAACTATGTTACGCAGGAGGCCGTGCAGGGGCTTGAATGGGTAAATATGTGTGATTATATTGATCCTGCTCATAACGTAAGCCTGGCTTTTTCAAGAAATTTAATCGGCCCGATGGATTACACGCCGGGTGGCTTTAACAATGTTACGGCCGACGAATTTAAATTAGGTAGCTTTCATGTACTAGGCACACGTGCGCATCAATTGGCCTTGTCGGTTATATTTAATAGTCCGTTGCTCGTTTTGGCTGATGCACCCCATGTTTATCGTCAAAGTCGGGCTGCTGATTTTTATAAAAACCTGGTAACCACCTGGGATAAAACCGTTGTTCTCGATTCCCGTTTCAACCAATATTTAATTGAAGCCCGAAAAAATGGAGATACATGGTATTTAGGTGGCATAACCAATTGGGATGAAAGACAATTAACATTTGATCTTGACTTTTTGGGTGATAGCAAACAATATCAATTAGTCCTTTATAAGGATGCGCCAAACGCAGGTGAAAATCCTAAAAATTTTGAAATAATCACCCGGACAGTAGATAAATCCACTGAATTAACAGTCGATATGGCAAGCGGAGGTGGGTTTGCCGGTTATATAAAACCTGTGAAATAAAATCATATTCAGTGAATTATACAGAAAATGATGCGAAAATTCAGAAAAAATATAGTACAACATGGCGAGTTAAGTATATATTATTTCAATTCCAATGTATTTCCTAAATCGTTTAATTCAAAAAGCTTTAACCGTTCTTCGCCTGCAGGGTTATTCGGCTGGTGAAAGGCCAACAGTAGCTTGTCGTTAAACGATTTGAAAATCATACCATGCCCGCCGTTTTCTTCAAAAAGCAGGTCTTTCTGGTGTTTCCACGGCCCTTTTAATGTACCGGATTCTGATTCAACAATGCCAATGGCGTAACCTTTTGGTCCTAAACTCGACCAGATCATTAGTAATTTATCGGATTTAGTTCGGTATAAGAAACAGCCATCGGTAATTTTACCTGTTCTGTCAGCCACCCAATTGGCTTCGGATGCACGAAACAGTCTTTTGGGTTTACCAATCGTACCGGATAAATCATCCGCTAACCTGACATAATCAATTGAACCATCTTTAATTTGAACCCATTCATGGCAGAATATCATGTAAGGTATACCGTTTTCCTCCCACAGGGTACCGTCCAGTGCCATCCAATCTTCAGGTGTATGCGGTTTATTGCAAAATGGTTTAAAGGGGCCGAGCAGCGAATTGGAGAAAAACACCTGGGTACCCCTTTTGTGAAATGTTGGCCAGTTGTCCTCTCCTTCAGGAATATCCTGGTTTACCAGGGTATCGGAGGAGGTTAAAGTTACAAACAAGTAGTATTTGCTATTATACTCATGAACTTCAGGTGCCCAAACCATTTTGTTTGCCCAGCTATTCTCTTCTAACAGCATAACAGGTTTTGGTTGTTCCCAGTTTTTCATGTCTGTGCTTATGTAAACTTCAACGCCCTTGTGTTTTTTTTCTTCTTCGGTACGGTTAAGGCGATTGCCCATCTGGGCATACATATAGTATTTTTTTGTAGCGTGGTCAGATACAATAAACGGATCACGTATCCTGATTTCTGCTGTTGGTGTTAAACTGTCGGATGGCAATTGGGAATATACATTAGCCGTAAACTGAATGGTTATGAATATTAGTATAAGTTTCATTTTTTTTCAAATATAATCAATGTTCGTTGTATTTGGTTTCTTCCATGGCCATATGCTTAAGGGCGCTTCTAAAAAGCTGTTTTGTTGTGCAAAGTTATTCATTAGTTTTACCGATTACCAGAAATATATATATATAGCAATCAGTATTAATACAATTACAACACTATGTATTACGTCCCATTTATTCCAGCTTGCCTTGGTAGTTTTTTTCTGTTCTTCAGAAATGGTAGAATAAGTTAACCCTTTGATTTTTTCTTGATCTGGTTTTTTCGTTAATAAGCTCACTAAAATTGTTACAAAAACACTGAAGGCAACAAGATAAAGCATAAAATATAGCCAGTTTAATTCTACAAAAACAGTATATAGGATTGAATCAGGATTCATATGCTTTTGGAAAATAAGGAATAACATACGAATCATACCTACAGAAAAACCACTTACCATTCCCCACAAACCACCCTGGGCAGTTATCCGTTTCGAGAAGATACCAAGAAAGAATACAGTTGCAATACCTGGAGCAAACAGACTTTGTACCTGTTGTAAGTATACATATAATACATTCCCTATTCCTTGCAGTATAGGAATCCATAATACACCCAATATAACAATAATTGTTGTGGCAATCCGGCCCACGAGAATCAGCTCTTTTTGCTTAGCATGGGGTTTAAATTTTTGATAGAAATCAACTGTAAATAACATAGCCGAGGAGTTGAAGAGGGAAGCCAGGGAACTCATTAATGCTGCAAGGAGACCGGCTACTACTAATCCTTTTAACCCCATTGGCAATAGTTGTGAAACCAAGGCTGGAAATGCCGCGTCGGACGAAGCGAGGAATAGCAATCCTTTTTGATCTAGCGCGTAAGCAATCATTCCGGGAATAAGGAAGATAAATACGGGAGTTAGTTTAAGGTATGAACCAAATATTGCACCTCTTCTGGATTGTGTTATGTTTTTTCCTGATAGAACGCGTTGAACAATATATTGGTCGGTACACCAGTACCAGAAGCCTATAATCATAGATCCTAAAATCGTTCCCAGCCAGGGGAAATCCGGATCTTTGGAGGAACGCATCAAACTTGTCATAGGGTCCCCATGCTCGCTAACATTTAATCGGCAAATGCTCATCATCTCGTTCCATCCCCCGAGTTTATTTAATCCTATAATCAGAATTGCAATTGAACCAACAAGTAGAATGGGGGTTTGCAGTACAGAAGTGTATAAAACTGATCGCATTCCGCCTATAACAGTATATATTGCTGTAATTACTACAAGCCCGATGGCACCTATCCAAAAAAAGTCAATACCAAACATTGATTGTATTCCGGTCACCTCCTTTATAACCAAGCCTCCAGCATACACTGTTACTGCAACTTTGGTAAAAACATAGCTGATTAAAGATATGATGGAAAGGAAAGACCGAGCCGCTGTATTGTATCTCTTTTCCAAAAATTCTGGAGTGGTAAATATTCTACTGTGTGAATAAAAAGGTACAAACACCCATGCTAGTATTAAGATTATCCAACCAGTAAACTCCCAATGGGCCATAGCCATACCTGTTGAAGCCCCTGAACCTGCCAGCCCGACAATATGTTCTGAACCTATGTTGGAAGCAAAAATTGATGCTCCTATCGCGATCCAGGTGGCATTGCGTCCTGCAAGAAAATAGTCTGAAGAAGATTCTTCCTTTTTAAGGCTAACCCAAATAATTATCGCAATTAATCCTAATCCAAACAATATAAGGACTAAAAAATCGAGTGTGTGAAAATGTATCATGTCTATCTTGTCATATTTTTGTTTAATTGGTTATTTTCAAAAACTTTAGCTGCATTTTTTATTCTTTCATGTTTTGTCTAACCCCGATTTTACTGTACGGTAAGGGATTAAAATCCGGCAGGCTATCAAACACGGATGATTCTGGCTTAAGCGAGAAATTGAGTTTTTCCGGATCAATGAACCCCGGGTCTTCATCCGCAATAAAATTTTGCTCAATGATGTATTCAAAATCGGGCTTGTTCTTCTTGTAAAATTCCTTCTTTTTACCTTTCAATTCCTGCATTGGATAATACCACATTTCTTCGAAGTTGTGGATCTGCTCCACATCTATAAAAACATTATTTACGATATCGTTATCCAGGGGCAGCTCGGGCAGGTTATCCCAATATTTGGCCAGTTCAGGATATCGTTCACTGTATGGCGGCTCATCATGGTTCACAAGATCGAGACGGTAATCAAATATTCCTCCGCGAGCTACTTTGTTTTTTGACCATTCCAACAGCCTGCTATCGATATGAAAGGCAAGGGGAACATCAATGAAAATATTGTTCGAAAAGTCGTTATTTTGCCCACCGCCTATCATTACACTTTTGGTCCCGGCCTTGTAAAAGATGTTCCCATAAACTTGGGTGCCACATGCCCCATCATCCACGTATACGGCCATTACACTAACATCCGGCTGCCCGATATGATGGAAGAAGTTATGCCTCACGACATTGCCATATTCGCTCGGGTCCCTGCCCAGGTAGATCACCCCCATGTCATCCACGTCCATGCAAATATGGTGAAATTCATTGTATTCCATGATGTGATCGTTTCCGTGTACCATGATTCCTACATGAGTACCATTGTAAATCAGGCAATGGCTTAGCCTGTTTCCTACCCCGTCAATTTTTACTGCCCCTCTGTATGACCTGTAAACCCGGTTAAAGTCATATATCTTGCAATTTTC
>CAZKIR010000341.1:0-4749 GCA_964552835.1 uncultured Bacteroidales bacterium | reverse complement strand
AATGCTAAGCTGGAATTGCTCAAGCAAAAGTTTAACCTGGATTTCGAGTAAGACGTTCATACCAAATGACCGGGTTGCCTAAGCTGTATTACTTGGGTATGAAAATAGAAGTGAGGGGGCTGGTCCAGCTTTTTTTTGATACGGTGAAAACAGATATGGTTGTACCAAATTGACCGATAGCGGGAAGTTGTTTATACTGATGAAAACTATGAAGGAACTAGTTATGTCATAATATTTTAAATTTAATTTATACCATGGAAGGAAAAAAAATACGTACAGAAAATGGCCGGCTAAACGTACCGGATCATCCAATCATCCCATTTATCGAGGGCGATGGCACGGGACCGGATATTTGGCGTGCATCGCGAAAAGTTTTTGACGCGGCCGTGCAAAAAGCCTTTAACGGGGCTAAAAGCATTGCCTGGAAAGAAGTGTACGCGGGCGAGAAATCATACAAGCAATCCGGCGAATGGTTGCCACAAGAAACCCTTGATACGATCAGGGAATACCTGGTGGCCATTAAAGGACCCTTGACCACGCCCGTGGGCGGGGGTATCCGTTCCTTGAACGTGGCCTTGCGCCAAATCCTCGACTTGTACGTGTGCCTGCGCCCGGTAAAATATTACCATGGCGTGCCCAGCCCGGTAAAAGACCCCACCACCACCAACATGGTGATTTTCCGTGAGAACTCGGAAGATATTTATGCCGGTATTGAATGGATGAACGGGTCGGAAGAAGTGAAAAAAGTGAAAAAATTTTTGATTGACGAGATGGGCGTGGAAAAAATCCGGTTCCCCGAGAGCTCCTCTATTGGCATCAAACCCGTTTCGAAAGAGGGAACTGAACGCCTGGTGAGGGCAGCTATCCAGTATGCTGTTGACAATGACTTGCCTTCGGTTACCCTGGTGCACAAGGGCAACATCATGAAATTTACTGAGGGCGCTTTTCGCGATTGGGGCTATGGCGTGGCCGCGAACGAGTTTGGCGCCGTGGAACTGGACGGTGGGCCCTGGCGCGTGTTCAAGAACCCGAACACGGGCACCGAGATCGTGGTGAAAGACGTGATCGCGGACGCGTTCTTGCAACAAATCCTTACCCGCCCGGCAGAATACTCGGTTATCGCTACACTGAACCTGAACGGCGACTATATTTCTGATGCATTGGCTGCCATCGTGGGCGGTATAGGCATTGCCCCGGGCGCGAACATCAATTACGAGACCGGCCACGCGATTTTTGAGGCCACCCACGGCACGGCGCCCAAATATGCTGGCCAGGACAAGGTGAACCCCGGTTCGGTGATCCTATCGGGCGTGCTGATGCTCGAGCACCTGGGATGGCACGAGGCCGCCGGGCTTATCCGGAAAGGCCTTCAAGGGGCTATCCTGAACAAAAGGGTAACCTACGATTTTGAACGGTTGATGGATGGGGCTACCAAGCTTAAAACATCCGAGTTCGCTGACGAGATTATACAAAACATGTAATATTATTTTTGTAGAGACGTTGTAATGCAACGTCTCTGCTTAACCAATCCTTCTTGCATACCGTTCTCGGTTTTGGAATTTACCTTACCGAGAACTGATGCGTTACAATTATTCCCCTGTCTTTTACTTTTAGCAAGTACAGCCCTTTTTGCAAAGAGGAGATATCTATTTTGCCGTTCACGATCCGGCTATCTATAATTTTTTGCCCCAGCATGTTATAAATATACACTGGCTTGTCTTCCAGGTTGTTGACACCTTTCACGTGAAGGGATTCGGAAGCTGGCACCGGGAACAATGTCAAGTTGCTTTGGCCGTGTTGTTGGATGCCCGTTAAGCTTGCCTTACCTTGGAGTTTAATGGTACAAGTCTCCATGGCAGGATCGTTGGTGCTAAACATCAATTTGCCCGGGTACAAGCCTGGTTTGTCAGGATTGAATTCAACATATATTGTTGATTGCTGATTGTAAGTCAGGGCCACCGGGTAGTTCATTAATCTATAGCCATCCCCTTCCATGTTAATATTACTGGTGATCAGGCTGTTCATGCCATCGTTCCGGATAACGACACCCAAGTTGCCGGTTTCGCCCACGATGGTTTTTATCTTGTATGATTTTGTTGAATCATGGCTTTCGCCATCTACCTCTACCAGCATCACGGGATATTCATGTACCCCTTTTCCAGAAAGGTTCACGTAATACTCGCTTTCGACCAGGGCGTTCGATTCTATTACCAATGTGGCGGTATGCTCGCCAATATTCGCGGGCGAGTAATTGACAATAATGTACGAGGTTTCTCCCTCCGCGATCCCGTTTTCGAACAAGGTAGAGGCATTGTTCACGTCAGTAACACTAAAGGCTTCACTACCTACCACATCAATCTTGTCGAGGAGCAACGTACCCTTGCCCTTGTTTTTTATCCCCACGAGGCTTTGCTTGAAGCCATCACCTTTGGTTACCGCGCCATAATCCAGCCTGCCCCCGTTTTGAATTTTTTTGCCGCCCAGGCTTAGTTCTATATCAGGGTTATTGAATTCAAACACTTCTAGTACCAGGAAAATGGCCATGTTTTCTTGGTCACAAGCAAGCCGTAGTGTATCGTGGTATAAACCGGCCACGTCGTATCCCACGCGAACAGAAAAGCTTACCTGTTCGCCAGGGTAAAGGGTAGATGGGAGGCTGTCAGGGAACGAATAGTGGTTGGCATCAATACTGGCCGACAGGCCCGTTAAGGTGTCAATGCCCGTGTTGTCAAGAATAAAATCAAAAGAATAAGAAGGGCTGAGGCCAGCGATCGCTGAATCCCTTACCCATTCACCGTTGGATAATTGTTTGTTGTCATGGTAAAGGGCATAGGAGGTGTTATACCTCCCAAACTCAAAGGCCGCCAACGCGCCATGATAGGCCACGGCCCAGTATGCATCCACGCTTTCGGTGCCACCCCAGATGCTAGTGGCCTCGGGATAATCATCCTCATTGGCATAGTTGTCATCGTCATAATCTTTCACGGAAACCGCCAGGCTTATTGCTTCCCATACCCCTTCGGCGGGCATGTCCCAGGAATAAATACCAGCATTGGTTTCTACCGGATGAAATTGTTCCCACGGGATGCCGGCCAGGTAAAAATACCCCCCTTGCCGGGTTTCATAAACGCCCAAGAAATCC
The DNA here is from genome assembly GCA_964552835.1 of uncultured Bacteroidales bacterium. Classification (GTDB taxonomy): domain Bacteria; phylum Bacteroidota; class Bacteroidia; order Bacteroidales; family CAYFUP01; genus CAZKIR01. The sequence continues at coordinate 1,607 of CAZKIR010000341.1, read as the reverse complement.
TCTTCTACATATTCACGCCCGATCAATACCTGTAAGGAATCTTCTTTCAGGTAATACACGTCTTCCATGGGATGAATGGCATCACCTGTTTGATCGATATCCCATATAGCTTTGTGCGCCCCGGTTTCCATCCACAAGCCGTATTTCGACATGGCTACATACGTGCTGCCTGGAATATGCCGGTTTTTAATCAAGTAATCATAAGGGCCGATGGTAACCGGTTCGCTTTCAAATATGCCCCCGGTAGGATGGATTTCCCGTCCCGGGTCATATTTTTCGGCATAAGGTGCCACGGAAATTTCCAGGTAATCTTCGAAGGGTTCTATTTCTTGGTCCGTTACCTTGAATAGGATGTACAACATGGAATTGTCCCAAAAAGCAGCGGCATTGCCTGAGAAGTCTGTCGTGTTGTCTACCTCGCCTCCCACTACTTTATCGATGGGAAAAGCCACGGGGTTTACTTCATCCCATAGGTTAACAAGGGATTCGGAATTTTTCACGAGATTCCCTGGCACTTGCCTAACTGTCAGTTGGTCGCGTTCTGCCGGGCTGGTATCGTAGTTTTCAGGTAACATTTGGCACCACTTGGGGCCGATTTGAGAGAAAATAATGGCATGAACAAGAAAAAAAAGGGCAAGCAGCGTGAGTTTTTTCATGGTTTCAGTTTTTTAGGGTTGGGATTATATATATATTTAGTTAATAATGTGTGCAGAAAACAAATGATTAATCAAAATTAAGTTTTTTCTAAAAAAGTAGCAAATAAATGGTTTGTTTTTTTCGTAATTTTGATTTTTTAGGTTGACAAAAGATGATTGATATAAAAAAATAGACTTGGTATTTGATAATGAAACCGAAGTATTTTTCGGGATTTTAATGAAGTATCAGTTGCAAGCACGATATCCTGATTATAACCCTGTCTGAAAAAAAAAACATGGAATAATGGATAAATTTCAAAATAAATACCGTGTTCAGTCTGCCCGGTTACAAAATTGGGATTATGGTTGGAATGCAGCCTATTTTGTTACCATTTGCACGGCGAACAGGAAATTTTTTTTTGGGGATATTGTCGATAGGGAAATGAAATTGTCGGCAATAGGGGAATTGGCGAATGAATTTTTATTGAAAATACCCGAACATTTTCCATTCGTAAAATTAGGTGCGTATGTGGTTATGCCTAATCATGTGCACGGGATTATTATAATTGATAAACCGGATGATGGACGGTATAATGAAAAAAATGATAAACGAAACACGGGACAACAGGTGCAACGTAATATACAGACGCCCAATTTTGTAGAGACGCCCAAATTGGGCGTCTCTATCCCGCGACAATCAAAAACCGCCGCCGCATCACGAAAATGGAAACCTGCAACATTGGGTTCAATTATTAACCAATACAAACGAACCTGCACCATCGAATCCCGAAAAATCCACGCCGGTTTCGCCTGGCAACCCCGTTTCCACGACCACATCATCCGTGATGATGCATCGTATCAACGAATAAAAAATTACATCATCAACAATCCTAAAAATTGGCGTGATGATTCATTTCATATACTTTAAACGGGTAATAATTTAACTTTTTTGAAAGATTGAAAATTGCAACT
>CAZKIR010000340.1:3502-4751 GCA_964552835.1 uncultured Bacteroidales bacterium | reverse complement strand
AAAAATGAGCCACTATATTGCATCAATCAAAAAAAGCAACATTTAAACAATATTTGAACAGTGTTTTGTATAATATAAATATTTAACCACTAAAATAAGGGTAGTACCTTCACGATAAAACAATCTACGCATGATTAAATCAATGACCGGTTTTGGAAAATGCTCGCTCGATTCTGATGATCGAAAGGCCGTGATAGAAATCAAATCCCTGAACAGCAAGCAACTTGATATGAATTTCAAGCTACCTACCTTGTTCAAGGAAAAAGAGCTTGAGTTAAGAAACCTGTTGTCAACCCGCTTACAAAGGGGCAAGGTGGAGATATACCTTTATTACGAGTCTTACCTCACCGACCAGCCTACCAGCATAAACCAGGCAATTATTGAAAAATACCAACAGCAATTCGAGCAATTATCCCGGGAGATCAATATCCCTGCCCCAGCCGATCCGCTTTCGGTCATCATGCGGTTGCCCGATGTTTTAAAACAAGAAAAACCAGAACTGGACGAGAAGGAATGGAAGGAAATAAAAGGCTGTTTAGAGAAATCCCTGGGCGATCTTGATGATTTCCGCTTACAAGAAGGGAAGGCCCTGGAAGAAGATTTTCTTTCACGGATTGGTATGATCCGTGACTATAAAACCCAAATATCAGGACTCGACACGGCCCGTCTTAACAAGGTAAGAGGTAGGATAAAAAGCAACCTCGAGCATTTCATTCCCCTTGACAAGATAGACCCAAACCGCTTTGAACAAGAAGTAGTATATTATCTTGAAAAATTGGATATTACCGAGGAACTGGTGCGCCTGGAAAACCACTGCGTGTATTTCCTGGAAACCATGCAACAAGAAGGCGCCGTGGGTAAAAAATTGAATTTCATCGCCCAGGAAATGGGCCGTGAAATCAATACCATTGGCTCGAAAGCAAATGACGCGGGCATCCAAAAACTCGTTGTCCAGATGAAAGATGAGTTGGAAAAAATTAAAGAGCAAGGGATGAACGTCCTGTAAAACTTCAACACTTTTATTCCCCGTAGGTTTACCGAAGGAGTGAAAACGCATACTGTTTAATGAGGGACGAAACGCGGGTACGGCGATGTACCCCATTAACACTAAACACTCCACATCATCACTTGATTTTTTCTTTCAAAAATTTGGCCGTGTAGGATTTCTTGTTCTTGATAAGTTCCTCGGGCGTGCCTTCGAACACGATCCCACCGCCCGCTTCGCCACCTTCTGGCCCCAGGTCAATGA
>CAZKIR010000340.1:0-3492 GCA_964552835.1 uncultured Bacteroidales bacterium | reverse complement strand
GACCCAATCAGCTGATTTGATGATTTCCAGGTTGTGTTCGATGATGATGATGGAGTTGCCCTTTTGGATTAACTGGTTAAACGCGCCTAACAACTTGTTAATATCATGAAAATGAAGCCCGGTAGTAGGTTCGTCAAAAATGAAAAGCATTTTTCCCGCTTTCTTTTCCTTGCCCAGGAAAGAGGCCAGTTTTATTCGCTGGCTTTCACCGCCGCTCAAGGTATTTGATGACTGGCCTAGCTTCACGTAGCCCAGTCCCACGTCAGCAAGGGGTTGCAGTTTTTCAACGGTTTTCTTGGCCAGGGCGGTTTTCTTGTCTTCACTAAAAAACTCGATGGCCTCGTTAATGGTCATATCCAGTACGTCATGGATATTCTTGCCCCGGTATTTTACTTCCAGGATGCTTTCTTTAAAACGTTTGCCTTCGCATGCCTCGCAAACCAGCTCCACGTCGGCCATAAATTGCATTTCTACCTTGATGATCCCTTCCCCCTGGCATTCTTCACATCGTCCGCCGTCCACGTTAAAGGAAAAATGGGAAGGTTTAAACTGGTTTATCTTTGATTGTTGCTGGTTGGCATACAGTTTCCTGATCTCGTCGTAGGCTTTCACGTAGGTCACGGGGTTGGATCGCGAAGATTTCCCGATCGGGTTTTGGTCCACGAGTTCCACGTTTTGCAAAGCGGCCAGGTCCCCTTGCAGGTTCGCGTAATGGCCTGTCCTGCTTCCCGTTCCCTGGTAATATTTTTGCAGGGCAGGGTACAAGATTTCGTTTACCAGGGTAGATTTTCCCGATCCGCTCACCCCGGTTACTACCGTCATCACGTGCAAGGGAAATTTCACGTTAATGCCTTTCAGGTTGTGCTCGTAAGCCCCTTGCACTTCGATATAGTCTTGCCATTTTCTTCTTCGTTCGGGAAGGGGGATCATTTTTTTCCCGGTAAGGTAATCGGCCGTCAGGCTATTATTTTCTTTTATCAGTTTCTCATGGTTGCCCTGGAAAATAATTTCGCCCCCGAGCCGTCCGGCCCTGGGGCCAATATCGATTACCTCGTCGGCTGCCCGGATGATTTCTTCGTCATGCTCTACTACCACCACGGTATTGCCAAACGACTTTAGTTCGTGCAAAACGTCAATTAATAAATGGTTGTCGCGAGGGTGTAGGCCAATGCTTGGTTCGTCCAATATATACAAAGAGCCCACGAGGCTACTGCCCAGTGAGGTAGCCAGGTTAATACGTTGCGATTCCCCGCCAGAGAGGGTAGAGGAGAGGCGGTTCAGGCTGAGGTATTTTAGCCCCACGTTGTTTAAAAAATGAAGGCGGTTGTTTATTTCGGTCAAAATTCTTTTCGCGATGGCTTTATCATGTTCGGATAAAGAGATGTTTTTGAAAAACCCGCTTAGCTGGTCGATAGGTTTATCAATTAATTCCTGAATATTTTTCCCGCCTACTTTTATGTATTGGGTTTCTTTTTTTAACCTCGTGCCATGGCATTCGGGGCAGGTGGTTTTGCCCCTGTACCGTGACAGCATCACCCGGTATTGTATTTTATAACTTTTGGATTCAACATACCCGAAAAATTTGTTCAGTCCTTTAAAATACTTGTTTCCCGTCCATAATAGTTTTTTCTGCTCGGTCGACAGTTGATAAAATGGCTTGTGAATGGGAAAATCGAACTTATCAGCGTGATAAACCAGGCTTTCCTTCCATTTTCTCATCTTGTCGCCCCGCCAACAAGCGATGGCATCCTCGTAAACAGAAAGGTTTTTATCGGGCACTACCAGATCTTCGTCAATGCCTATTACCATGCCATACCCTTCGCATCTTGGGCAAGCGCCCAATGGGCTGTTAAAATTGAACATGTGCTCGTTTGGCACCTCGAACGAAATGCCATCGGCCTCAAAACGGTTCGAGAATTGCTCGATTTGGATGGGTTCCGTGAACACCTTCACGGTGCATACCCCATTCCCCTCGTTAAAAGCAATTTGTGCTGAATCGGCCACCCGGTTCACGGTGTCATCGTCTTGTTGCACCGCCACGCGATCAATCACGATGGATATATCGTTTTTACCGGGGTGTAATTCTTTTTTGCCTTCCAGCACATCGCTAACGCGGATAAATTCTCCCTTTTCTTCCACCCGGGTGTCCCCTTTTTTCAGGAGGTCGGCCATTTTTTCCAGGTAATTTTCAGGAGTTATACCCGAAACAGGGGCTAAGATGGCCACTTTTGTTTTCCCGGGAAAAGACATTATGTATTCCCGCACATCGGCCACCGTATGGTGCTTTACCTCTTTCCCGGAAACGGGCGAGAAGGTTTTCCCGGCACGGGCGAACAATAATTTAAGGTAATCATATATTTCTGTTGAAGTACCCACGGTGGATCTCGGGTTCCTCGTGTTCACTTTTTGCTCTATCGCGATGGCCGGGGGGATTCCCTCGATGAAGTCAACTTCCGGTTTATTGATCCGGCCAAGGAATTGCCGGGCGTATGAAGAAAGGCTTTCCACGTAGCGCCTTTGGCCCTCGGCGTAAATGGTGTCGAAGGCCAGGGACGATTTTCCTGAACCCGATAAACCGGTTAATACAATAAATTTATCCCGGGGAATGTCTACGCTGATATTTTTTAAATTATTTACCCGGGCCCCTCTAATCCTAATAAAATGGTCGTTTCTTGCTGGCATAATTCTTGCAATATTATCTCAAAAAAATATTTTTCCTTTATTTTATAGCAAAAATTTGTAATATTTTTTATTTATTTACGTTTATTTACTGTAGTTATTATCCAGAACAATAATTTAAGGAGGAACGCGTATCGGAAAAATCTACCTATGACCAACATTACAAGGAGGTAGTTAATGACAAAAGCAAAATTGGATCAAGAACTGATCAAGGAGTTCATTAACGGGAAAGACGAGAATATTGAAATACTCGTTAACCGGTATAAGAATAAAGTGTACACGTATATCCTTATCATGGTGAAAAATGAACACCTGGCAGAGGATATTTTTCAGGAAACGTTCATCAAGGTGATTAAATCCCTGCACAAGGGAAAATACAAGCATGATGGAAAGTTTTTGTCCTGGGTAATACGGATAGCGCACAACTTGGTAATTGATCATTTCCGGCGGGAAAAGAATCAAAATACCGTGGCGAACGAGGATTACGAGATGGATGTATTCAATTCTACCCGTTTCTCGGATCAAAATGTAGAAGAAGACATTATTCAACAACAAATTATTGATGACGTACGTTCTTTAATTGATTATTTACCTGAGGATCAAAAACAGGTAATATTGCTACGGCATTACGGGGGGTTAAGTTTTAAAGAAATTGCCGAGCAAACGAACGTTAGTATAAACACGGCCTTGGGCAGGATGAGGTACGCCCTTATCAACTTGCGAAAGATAATCGAAGAAATCAAAAAACAACTCATTAAATAAACCTTGACTTTCTTAAATTATATGCTATTATACCTTTAAACAATAAAGAAA
>CAZKIR010000339.1:3966-4764 GCA_964552835.1 uncultured Bacteroidales bacterium | reverse complement strand
CCCTTGCTTTTTTAAATGTCAGTCTGACATATAGTTTTTTTGATTTAACTTTGCTGTATTTGGTTTAACTCGGAAAAATTTATTATTATAAAATTATGTTATAGTCCTTATTTTTGACAAGCAACCTATTTTTGTATTTTCCATTAATCTTATTCATCTTTAAAGATATGAATCAAATATTTCAAATGCTTAATGCCATTCTTGTTGTTATTTTTATTAATATGGAATTAATGGCACAAAAAACAAGCATGTACCATTTCGTTCGGTTGTTACAAGAAGAAAATCCGGAAAAGCTATACAAACTGGCACAAAAATTCGATGCCTGGGCTGAGAAAAAATAACGTGCTTCAGCGTGAATTGGTGGAGAAAAAAATGGTGTACGATTTCTGATTCCGGTATTCGGACTTTCTCGCATAGAGATCTCCTGGGGGGCAAAGTCCGAAATTAATTTGAATTTCCAGTACGACAAAAATAAATATATATGAAAACTTTATTACCCGTTTTACTCACTTCTACATTTGTTTTATCCTGCACTGTGCAGGATAAAAGCAAGCAAAAACCAAATGTTATTTATATTAGCATGGAAGACATGTTTCCTGCTTTCGGCTGTTACGGCGATTCAATTGCAATTACACCCAACATTGATGCATTTGCTGAAGAAGCCGTCCTTTTTGAAGATGTGCATTGCCAGGTTCCCCTGTGCACAGCGTCGCGAACAAGCGTTTTAACCGGTATCCGGCCCTCCACGAGCGGAATAGTGAAAATAGACGATGACTGGCAGGAAATGCTGCCCAATGC
>CAZKIR010000339.1:0-3956 GCA_964552835.1 uncultured Bacteroidales bacterium | reverse complement strand
ATCATTGCCCCGGCATTTTAAAGATAACGGCTATTTTACAATATTGGCTGGAAAGAGTCATGATTTTCGTAATGGCGGAATGGATTCGGCCTATAATATTAAATACGAACCTCATGGAATAGATAACAACGACATGGCATTTAGAGCGTTAAATGACGCTAAAAACCAGGATGCCCCGTTTTTTCTGGCAATCGGTTACAAACAGGCGCACGATCCGTGGACTCCCTCTGAGGTCGCGAAATCAAAATACTCTTTGAATCAGTTCTCAGCAGAAGGACGGTCGCACGACTATAAAAACAAGGAGTACGATGATGAAGGAATAAAACAATTGCTGAGGGATTATTACGCCGACATAACGGATGTTGACAGTTTGATCGGCGAATTAATCAGGGAAATTAAAAGTGCAGCGCTGTTTGAAAATTCGGTTATATTGGTGGGAGTAATGGATCATGGCTACAACTTAGGCCACCGCGGACGCTGGGGGAAAGGAAATTGTTACGATAATGAAACACGGGTACCACTGATAATCCGCCTTCCGGATAATAAATATAATGGCAAACGGGTTTCCGGTCTCACTGAACTGGTGGATATTTATCCCACACTGGTGGAATATTGTAATCTGTCCCGGCCGCAGCAAAAACTGGAAGGAACCAGTTTGATGCCTTTGCTCCAAAATCCGGAAAGGGTATGGAAGAAAGCAGCGTTCACTCACCGGGCTTATGCGGTAAATATTGTTGGGGTGAAAACAAAAGAATATAACCTCATTGATTTCGCGGGAGACAGCATTCAGCTTTTTGATCGCCGAAAAGACCCGATAAATTTATATGACATTTCTGATGTTCATCCCGGGGTAGTTTCTAAAATGAAAAAGCTGCTTGAAGAAGGTTGGGAAAATGCGGTACCCATGGCGAAATAGAATTGGTTAATAAATTCAACAAAAGCTTTAATAATTATGAAAAAAAATATCGCATTATTTAGTATTTCAATATGCTTTTTCTTTACTAAAGTATATGCACAGAAACAGGTATTTGGGTATCCGGGTGAAAACCTTCCTCCTTACATAGAGCGTGTAACAGAATTTGGTGAACGGGCGGACTGGTCTTCTGACGGAAAAAAAATCCTTTTCCTCGAAAAAACCTACGGTGATATTTATGAAATTGACATTGAAAATAGTAAAATCAGACCTCTTACTCATCATTATTTTCATGGGGGTTACACCCGCGCACTTTACCTGTCCAACGGGGATATTCTGGCTTCTGGTTCCCGCACCTTCGATGTATCCAAACCACACCTGAACCGGTCATGGAACGCCGAGTTGTGGGTGCTTGATGCAAAAGCTCAAAATATTCCTGTTCCACTCGGTGTAAAGTGTTTTGAAGGACCGGCTGTATCAAGAAAACAACTGAAGATTGCATGGGTAAATAACGATGGAAATTACGACACCATTCCAAAGGGATTTAATTTTCTTTTTGTTGCTGATATTGAATATAGTGAGGATACCATTCAACTGGTCAACAAAAACATGGTGATGACTAGCGATGTAATTAAGGACACCATGTATCTTGAACCCCAAAACTTCATTCCACCGGACGACAAGTTCCTGACCCTTTCTACCTATGGATATCAGGGAACTGAAGTATTTACTGTAAATATAGAAACCGGGGAACTAAAAAATATTACCAATACCCTTTTTCAGTACGATGAGCCGGAAGGTATCTACCCGGACGGTAACTTTACACTTGTTGAAAGTGATAAACATCATTCGGTAAACGATAGGAAAGTAGGCATGCGGCATATTGACATCTGGAAACTTTCAATGAAAGAAGGCAATTACACCGAGAGATTAACATATTTTAGCGACTACAAGGGATTTAAAGGCTCAAACCCGGTAGTAAGTAATGATGGGAAGTATATTGCTTTTCAGTTGGCAAAAACTGACGATCGTGCTGGTGTCGGATATGGAATCTTTATTTTGGACATTGAAAAAAAGAAAAAAATGGACTGGTTAGGTCGTTGGGAAATTATTGAAACAGACGGCTTGCCCGTTGGGAGGCACGAGAACTGTTTTATTGAGGTAAATGGAAAGTTTTATCTTCTTGCCGGGCGGGGAATAAGGCCAGTATCGGTTTTTGACCCGAAAACAAACTCATGGACTAATGCCTCCAAACCCCCTCTTGAACTACATCATTTTCAGGCAATTAAGTATAAAGAAAAAATATACATTGCCGGGGCAATGACAGGCCAGTATCCGGGCGAAACTCCTGTTGATCATATCTATATTTACCATCCGGAAAAAGACTCATGGACAAAAGGGGATAAAATCCCTAAAGACAGACAAAGAGGTTCATCAGGGGTGGTCGTTTACAACAACGAGTTTTACTTTGTCTGCGGTATTGTTGATGGTCACCGGGGAGATTATGTGACATGGGTGGACAAATATAATCCGGAATCCGGGAAATGGACTAAATTAAAAGATGCCCCAAGGCCCAGAGATCATTTTCAGGCTGTTGTATATGAGGATAAAATTTATGCCGTGGGCGGCCGGACTACCTCTCAAAAAACAGGAGATATATTCAACCTCACTGTACCGGAGGTTGATATTTACGATATTAAAACAAACACCTGGAGCTCTTTGCCCGTGTCCGCTAACCTTCCAAAACCAAGAGCGGGCTGCAGTACCCTGATAATTGATGATAAACTATTTGTAATAGGTGGTGAAAGTGGTACAACATGGGTAGCGCACGCGGATGTGCATGTCCTGGACTTGAAAACCAGCCAATGGGCTGCCTACCCGGTTTTGAAACAGGGAAGACATGGTACCCAGGCGATTTTTAGCGATGGTAAAATCTATATCGCTTCCGGTTGTGGCTTAAGGGGCGGTTGGCCTGAATTACAGACTATCGAGGTATATAAGGTACCTTAACTTGTATTATCTGGTTAGAAGGATTTATAAACGAAAGGTTTGATCAAATAATTCAATATTGAAAAAAGTGAAAACTACATTTTTTATATGTATCTTGATTGTTTTAATGCTAAATACTTTTGCCCAGGATGAAAATCACGGCATGCATTGGTGGAACGAAAAACCCAGGCGGCTTCTGCAAACCAACCTGCGGGAAATTGATGCAAAAAACTTTGATCCGGATCAATACGTGAATACTATCAAAGAACTGGGTGGAAATGTGGTAATTTTCAACGTGGGGGGCATTATTGCCAATTACCCTACCAATTTGGAGTATCAATATCAAAACCCATACATGGAGGGCGATCTGGTAGGTGAAGTTATAACTAAACTGCATGATAACAATATCAGGTTGATTGCACGTTTTGATTTTAGTAAGTTAAACGAAAAACTAGCTGAAGAAAGGCCCGAATGGCTCTATAAGAGTGTCAATGGAGACATCGTGAACTACAACGGCCAGGTTCATACCTGCTTTAACGGCGGTTACCGGCAGGAATACATGTTTGATATCATTGGTGAAGTGCTTGATAAATACCCGATAGATGGCATTTTCGTTAACATGAACGGATACCAGCAACACGATTACAGCGGCAATTATCATGGCATTTGCCAGGCCGGTGCGTGCCGGGAACGATTCCTGGAATTCAGCGGGGGCATGAAACTTCCCGTGGAAGAAAATGACCAGGACCCGGCTTACCTGATGTACCGTAAATTCACTTCTTTCACGGTAAAAGAATTGTTCGAAAAGGTGAACGCCTACGTGCGGGAACGAAACCCTGAAATTGCTGTTTGCACTTACAACATAGATGGGGTGGACATTATCCGGAGCGAGTCTAATTCAGATTTTAAATGGAGTTACGAGTATAATTTCTCCGCGACCAACAACAGTGGAAGCTACATGCCCCTTTTAGGAAAAGCCAGTTCTAACTCTGCTGTACATTTCGTGGCTTACCGGGCCAGGCATGCCGGTGTGTCGCCAAACCTGAACCGTATC
>CAZKIR010000338.1:0-4800 GCA_964552835.1 uncultured Bacteroidales bacterium | reverse complement strand
CTTATGGATATCCTTTTGGATACGCCGGTAAGGGCTCCGCAAGTACTTGTGCTCAAACTCGAGGCGCACCCCCGTGGCTGGCGGTATCACGTAATTTCCCAGAATAAAGGAAAGAATAGCAATCACGATAGCAGACAAAAAATACGGGCGCAACATGCGCGCAAAGCTAACCCCACTGCTAAGAATTGCAATAATTTCGGTATTCGTGGCCATCTTGGCCGTGAAAAAAATTACGGTGATAAACACGAACAACGAACTAAACAAGTTACCAAAATAGGGCACGAAGTTCATGTAATAATCAAAAATAATTTCACGGGCAGGGGCACTTTCTTCAATAAAATCGTCAAGTTTCTCTGATATATCAAAAATAATGGTAATCGAAAGAATAATGACCAGGGAATAAAAAAAAGTGCCCAGGAATTTCCGAATAATATATCGATCTAACTTCTTCAGTCCAAACATGCTATAACCTGTTTTTTAGTTTCGGGATCATTTTCTTTTTCCAGGCAACAAACTCCCCTGTTTCAATTTTTTGCCGGGCCTTCCTTGCCAGCCAGGTATAAAAAGCCAAGTTGTGCTGGCTGGCCACCATCGCGCCAAGCATTTCGTTTGAGTGCACAAGGTGCCTAAGATAGGCTTTCGAGTAGCCTGTATCAACACGGGAAGGGCCATCAGGGTCCAGGGGCGAAAAATCATACTTCCACTTGTTGTTTCGAATATTAATGATCCCCTCGCTGGTAAAAAGCATCCCGTTGCGCCCGTTACGCGTTGGCATCACGCAATCAAACATGTCAACGCCCAATGATATAGATTCCAGTATATTGGCCGGGGTGCCCACGCCCATGAGGTAACGCGGTTTATCCTCGGGCAAGACACCATTTACCACTTCCAGCATCGCGTACATCTCTTCTTCCGGTTCACCAACTGAAAGCCCCCCGATGGCGTTCCCGTCAAGGTTTTTAGAAGCAATATACGCTGCTGATCGTTTTCTCAAATCCGGGAAAGTACTGCCTTGCACGATAGGAAAATAGTGCTGATCCATATCATATTTTGGGCCGGTGCCAAAAAAACGGGAAATACCCCGATCAAGCCAGGCATGGGTTAAGTCCATAGATTTTTTCGCGTACGCGCGATCGCAAGGGTACGGGGTACACTCGTCCAGGGCCATCATGATGTCTGAACCGATCACCCGTTGGATATCTACCACGTTTTCGGGGGTAAAAATATGCCGGCTACCATCAACATGTGATTGAAAAGTAACCCCTTCGGAATTCAATTTCCGGATATCGGAAAGGGAAAAAACCTGGTAACCACCACTATCCGTCAAGATAGGCCTGCTCCAATCAATAAACGCGTGCAGTCCCCCGGCTTTTTCAATAATCTCCATTCCCGGGCGCAAGTACAAGTGGTAGGTATTGCCCAAAATAATTTCAGCCCTGGTATCGTCTGCCAAATCAAGCTGGTGCATTCCCTTTACAGTCCCGCCAGTGCCCACGGGCATGAAAACAGGGGTATTTATCTTTCCCCGGCTGGTATGGATTTCACCCATCCTTGCCCCACTATTTTTATCTTTTTTTATTAGCTTATAAAACACCCCTTTTATATAAAATTACAAGAATTAGTGCCTCTAAAAAAACTACCTTTAAACTGAAATAAACCTGCTCATATTTTATCTTGCTAAAACCTAATAATTTGTTATTTAGCTGGTTAGCCTCCCTTTAGAGAAATTTAAAGGGCAGCGGGCAGGCCAATAACGCGCTTTTTTTAGAATCACTAATTAACCCCCCAAAGATAGTATTAATTAAAAAAACCCAATTGATCCACTGGATGATTCAAGTGAAAAAAACTTTATTAATAAAGAATCTTCCCTCGGGATTTGCTAAACAAAAAAATGTTTGATAAAATTGCCAAATCAAATCTATTATATGAGCATATTGGATTTTCATATTGAAGGGGCAGCCTATATCCTGCTTATTATTTTTTTATCTGCCCTTTTCATCCAACTGGTTTTTTACCTTTTTATTTTTTCCAGGCTGTTGTTTTTTAAACAAAAAAGCGGGGAAGATGAAAAGCATCCCGTTTCGGTAATTATCTGTGCCCGTAACGAGGCCGGCAATTTAAGAAAATACCTCCCGGCCGTTTTGGAGCAAGACTGGCCCGCGTACGAGGTAATCGTGGTAAACGATTGCAGCACTGACGAAACAGAAGAGGTGCTATCTAAATTCTCTTCCAAGTACAAGCATTTGCGCACAACGGCCATAGAGGCAGACAGGAAATTTACCCACGGCAAAAAACTGGCACTTACCGTGGGCATAAAAGCAGCAAAACACGAGTGGCTCTTGCTTACTGATGCTGATTGCGATCCCGTGAGCAAAAAATGGATAAAGGAAATGGCAAACCAGCAAACAGGATCGAAAGAAATCGTGCTAGGCTATGGAGGTTATCAAAACACCAGGGGGATTATTAATAACATGATCCGTTTTGACACCTTTTTTATCGGCTTGCAATATCTTTCGCTGGCAATGGCCGGCATGCCATACATGGGCGTGGGGCGTAATTTATCGTACCGCAAATCCTTGTTCTTTAAAAACAAGGGGTTTGCTTCTCATTATCACATAAACTCCGGCGATGACGACTTGTTCGTGAACGAAACCGCCCGGGCAAAAAATACAGCGGTACAAATCTCCAAAGACAGCCTAAGTCTTTCTGAACCGAAAAAAACCATAGCCACCTGGTTCAGGCAAAAAAGAAGGCATGTACAAACGGGCAAACAGTACAAATTTAAACACAAGTTCGTCCTTTTCATGGAAATCTTTTCAAGGATAGTACTTTACGCCTCTTTTGCCTTGTTCGTGATCTTGTTCCCGGCCCTTTATTTAGTGGCCCTTGGCCCTTTCTTATTAAGAACTGTTATACAGTTAGTTATATATAAAATTAGCATGAAACGTTTGATGGAAAAAAATTTATTATTACCTTCGTTGCTTTATGATATTCTTTTTCCCCTGGTAAGTTTTCTTTTTTATATTGCAAATTTGTTTACTTCAGAAAGGAATACATGGAAATAAACCCGAATTTATCCGATAAGGCAAGATACGATTTCAACTTGGTGGAAATGGCGTTATCAGGCGACCAAAAGGCCTATGCTGAACTCATGTCAAGGTACCGCGACGCGATTTTTTACATGCTGTTAAAAATGGTGAACAACAAGAGCGACGCCGAAGACCTGACTATTGAAGCCTTCGGGAAAGCGTTTAAAAACCTTAAGCAATACACCCCGAATTACGCCTTCAGCACGTGGTTGTTCAAAATTGCCACTAATAACTGCATTGATTTTATCCGCAAGAAAAGAGGAAACCACGTGAGCATAGAATTTTCGAACGAAGACGAGAACGAACCTAACATAAATTTGCAGGCCAACACGCCCGACCCGGAAGAAAAAATGATAAACTCGCAAAAAATAAAGCTTATGCGGGAAGTGGTGACAAAATTAAAGCCCCGGTACCGGCGGTTGGTCGAACTCCGCTATTTCAAAGAATACTCTTACGAGGAAATTGCCCAACAGCTGGATTTACCTATCGGAACCGTAAAAGCCCAGTTGTTTAGGGCACGTGAGTTGTTGTTCAACATACTGAAAAACTCCCCTACCCAGCCTTGATACGATTTCATGGAGCTTATTAAGGAACATTTTCCCCACCTGTCAACACGTCAACTTGACCAATTGGCCAAGCTGGAAAGCTTGTACAAGCACTGGAATGAAAAAATTAACGTGATTTCCCGTAAGGACATGGAACATTTTTACCAACACCACGTGCTGCATTCGCTTGCCATCGCCAAGGTGGTTTCGTTCAATCCTGGAACCCGGGTGCTGGATGCCGGTACCGGCGGCGGTTTCCCGGGTATCCCCCTGGCCATTTTATTCCCTGGGGCACGCTTTCACCTGGTGGATTCCATCGCCAAAAAAATTTTCGTGGTCCAATCAGTTGCTAAAGAACTAGGCCTTGATAATGTAGAAGCATGGCAAGACCGGGTTGAAAAAACCAATAAACGGTACGATTTTATCGTGAGCCGGGCCGTTACCCAGTTTCCAAAGTTTTATAACTGGGTAAAAAATAAAATATCACCGGCCAAGGAAAGAGATAAGAAAAACGGGATTTTATACTTGAAAGGGGGCGATTTTCAACAAGAAATACAAAATTTTGCCTCCAGGGCTTCCATTTTTGCTATCCACGAGTTTTTCCCGTACCCCTATTTTAAAGAAAAAAAAATCATTTACCTGCCCGTGAAAAGATAATTTAAGCACGGGTTTTGAATCTGTTAAAAAAAGAATTATATTTGCAGCCCGATTTTTAAAAACTTCGGGTACAAGGGGAAAAAGATTTTACTGGTGAAAAATTAATTATTAGACCAGGCTTAATCATGTAAAAATAAACAAAATGAAAAGGACATTTCAACCATCCAATAGGAGAAGAAAAAACAAACATGGGTTCCGTTCACGGATGGCAACAAAAAACGGGCAAAAAGTTGTGGCCAACCGTAGGGCAAAAGGGAGAAAAAGGCTGACAGTTTCTGACAGCATGCCGCGCAAGTAAACCCGGGGTGCCTGCAATCAAGGCAGATTGCCTGCCCGGTGCTTAGCGTTTTCCCCGGTGATTAATCAATTTTTCAAGAAATATGGACCGGGAACAAATTATAGATTTCCTGCAATCATACCAAGGCAGTGAAAAGCTTAAATCCATCGGGTTTAAAACTGGCCGGGGCGAACGATTAACCCCTGAAGAAGCTTTGTACTTATACGAGCAC
>CAZKIR010000337.1:2379-4820 GCA_964552835.1 uncultured Bacteroidales bacterium | reverse complement strand
CGATGGATGGATACCAATTTCCGATTTAAGCTTGGAAGTTTTCGGGGTCCCGTCTTCATGGAGCGAAACAGTTATTACCTGGAACAATCAACCGGATATTAGCACCAGGCAATTAGGGTTTATATCAATAAATCAAATTGATCAGGAATATATAATCAATGGAAATTCCAGCATGGCTAACTACATAAAAGATGCCGTGACCAGCGAGTTAAATGAAATTAGTTTCATGATACAAGGAAAAAACAACTCGCCAGGCTCCAGGGTTTGGATTTCATCAAAAGAGTGGATTGGGGCTAAACTCATCATCAAAGAAAAAGAACAAACACCCCCGCGATTTATTGATGGTTACCCTAAGATATCAAACACTGAATCAACCAACATGGAATTTGAGGTACAACTTGATGAGCCCGGGGCTTTATTCTATTTAGTAAAAGATTCTGGGAGCAACGAACCTGAAAAAAAAGAAATACTTGAGGGAAACCGGGTGGAGATTCCAGGATCCGGTATATCAAGGTATTTTACGGTTCACGGTTTACAAGCTAAATCTGACTTCATGGTTTATTATATAGCCACTGATTACCAGTCTGAACCGAATTATCAAGTTAAACCATCAACTATATACTTTTATACACCTGAGCCAGATACAATTGCTCCTGGCTTTATGCCAAATTTCCCTAAAATAGCTAAAATAAAAGATACAGACAAATACATCGTTATGAACCAATTAGGGTTTTATCCTGGCCAACAAAAAATTGCAATAATTAGAAACGGGCATCCAGGCAGTTTTTACCTTTTATCTCAAAACAAAAATGATACGCTTTTTAAAGGAACCTTATCCGCTTCCCAAAATTGGGAATATGCCAATCACGATGTTAGCCTCGCTGATTTTTCAGGTTTTACAGAAGAGGGCACTTATTTTTTATTGGTTCCAGGCATTGGTTATTCAAACTCATTCAATATTTCGGATAACCCATACGGTGAACTCTCTAAAGCAAGCTTAAAGATGTACTATTATCAACGTGCTTCCACGTCATTAGAGGCAAAGTATGCCAATAAATGGCCGCGACCATTTAGCCACCCTGATAATGAAATAGAGGTGCATCCCTCTGCTGCTTCGGCAGGAAGACCTGCTGGCACTATTATATCATGCCCGCGTGGCTGGTATGATGCTGGCGATTACAATAAATATATAGTGGCTTCAGGAATAACAATGCATTTATTAATGATGGCTTATGAACAATTTTTTAATTACGTTGAGAACCTACAATTAAATATACCCGGGTCAAATAACAATATACCAGACATCCTGGACGAGGTATCGTGGAACTTAAGATTTATGTTTACCATGCAGGATCCCGGTGACGGGGGCGTGTACCATAAATTAACGAGCACTTCTTTTGAAGACCCGGGCACTCCTCCACATTTAGCCAATAAAAAAAGATATGTTGTTCAAAAAAGTACTTCGGCCACTTTAAATTTTGCTGCAAATATGGCCCAGGCAGCAAGAGTTTTTCAACGATTTGAAAACATCTTGCCCGGGTTAAAAGATTCCTGTTTAAATGCAGCAAAATTTGCCTGGAATTGGGCCAAATCGAATCCTAATATATATTATGATCAATCAAACCTGGGCTCCCCATCCATAAGTACGGGACAATACAAAGACAACAACTTCTCTGATGAATTTCTTTGGGCTGCTGCTGAATTATTTATAACCACGGCAAATGAAACCTACCTGGATAATCTACAAATATCTTCTAAAACCTTTTCCCCGCCCACGTGGGGCGATGTTAAAACCTTGGCCCTTGTATCTCTTTTACAATACAAGATTTTTTTATCTGATAAAATGGACATGGAACTTGTAAAAGAAAAATTACTAAGTGTTGCAAACCCCTTGCTGGAAGAGTATAATCATTCTGCTTTCAGGATACCCATGGGACATTCATCAAATGATTTTAACTGGGGGAGCAACAGTAAAGCCGCCAGTCAATCAGTCGTATTAATTGAAGCTTACCTGCAAACAGGTAACACGCTATACTTGGATGCTGCTTTCGCGAATATTGACTACTTGCTTGGGCGAAACCCTATTCAAAAAACATATGTTACCGGCATAGGCCATACCTCACCCAAAAATCCTCATGACAGGAAATCTGAAAATGACGGGGTGGAAGAACCCATTCCCGGAATGTTAGTGGGAGGGCCTAACCCGAACCAACAAGATGCCGGTTGGTGCGGCAATATTAAGTATCCTTCTTCATTACCTGCCCTCTCCTATCTAGACAATTTTTGCAGCTATGCCAGCAATGAAGTTACTATCTACTGGAATGCCCCTTTGGCTTTTTCATCTCTTGCTGCAGATGCCATTCTTAAGGATGCCGTGGCCCCTCCTTTTAATCCAAAGGTAGAAACTGCCACTAAAATAAATAGTATTTCAAATATTGACG